>JASHTU010000019.1 GCA_030040395.1 Acidobacteriaceae bacterium | reverse complement strand
CCCACCACCTTCATCATGTCCGGCGTGGCAATCAGCGCGTCGAAGGCGGTCCAGTTTTCCTTCTGGATTTTCTCCACCATCTCCTCGCCGCCCACAAAATCCGCGCCCGCCGCGGCAGCTTCCTTCTGCCTGTCGCCGGTCGCGATCACGGCCACCGTCTTGGTCTTGCCCAGCCCGTGCGGCAGAACCACCGTCCCCCGCACCATCTGGTCGGCGTGCCGCGTATCCACGCCCAAACGCATCGTCAGATCGACGGTCTCGTCGAACTTCGCGTACTTCACTTGTTTCAGAAGAGTCACTGCTTCAGGCAACGGATACGCCGGCTTGGAGACAGCGGCGCGCGCCTTCGCAATATTCTTGCCAGCTTTACTCATGCATCCCTCGTCTCCCACCGCTTTTGCCAGCCCGTCTCTGACGGGAATCCGCTGGGTCTGGCAACGCATTCATCCAAAACGTTACCCGTCCGGCCAGGACCCAAAAGCCGTGGTGCTGATGACAGTCCGGGGACTTCCCCTGGATACAACGTCAAATCATATCGGACTGGCCCGCGAATTGCAATCGCACCCAGCCTTGCTTCATGGCGCTTTGGGCGCAGCAGAAACAGGCGCAGCGGGAGTTGCTGTGGCTGGGGATATAGGCTCATTCTTGCCATGTTCCGGATCGAACTGGACCTTCTCCATCCACTTCTTATAGATAGCAGCCGGCTGTTCGAGCAATCGACCATTGTGGGTGTGATACACCAGGCCATCTTTTAAGGCCACTTTCAACTCACAGGCATTCGTAGCATTTGGCTTCCCCATCACCGGCACCAGGATTTCCAAAACTGCATTCGGCTTTTTCCACCGCGCCAAATACGTCTCATATCCTGACGAATAATTCACATGATCGAGGCATCTGAAGCTAAAGTCGAACCCTTTCGGTTCACCGTTTTCAATCAGGTTCGCCCGGCCGGTCCCATCAACAAAATTAATACCGCCGCTTGGGCCCATCTGGATGATCTGATTGCATTCGTAGACATGCACGCGGAGCGGGAAATCGGCTGGATTGCGTTTGCTCGCCAGCAAATTCGAGGGCAGCAACAGGGGCAGGAAAACCGCGACAACGCCAAATGCCATTAATCGCGGAGGACGCATTGGCACTCCCCATAAAACTCAGGTGATTTCGCTTTTTCGCGAAGTATATCCGGCAATGCAGTGAAACGTCAATTGGAAACGAGGCGGTCCAACCCGCCAATGAGCGGACGCATGCGCGCCGCAGGCGCAGCGGTCGTTAGCTCCGGGCCTCGGCGTGGATCCGGCACCGCTGCAACCCGCAAGTCCCGTAGGGGCGGCGCCCCGGCTCCGCCGCAACAAACCTACGCTTGAGCCCCCGCCCGAATCGTCGTACGCTTGAGCCATGGATGTGCTATCTCACGACGAACTCTCGCGCCTGTCCCCGCCGGAGCGCCTGGCGTTGATCGCGCAGCTCTGGGATAGTCTCGAGTCTGACCAGCTCCCCCTGACCGCTGCGCAGCAGGCCGAGCTAGACCGTCGCCTCGAAGCCCTTGACGAGGACCGGCGCCAAGGCATCACTTGGGCGGCATTGAAGGCCGAGCTAGAGCGGCGCTGACCATCGTGCGTGCGGTCATCCTCACTCCCATAGCGCGTCAGGAGCTCATCGACGCACGCAATTGGTACGAGAATGAATCTCCCGGCTTAGGACAGCATTTCCTCGCCGCTATCGACGCCATAGTTGAACGCGTCGCCACCAATCCCGGACAACTCCCTGTCGTCTACAGAAATATCCGCCGCGCGATGTTGCGGCGCTTTCCCTACGCGCTGATGTTCGTCACCGAATCCGATGAAAGCGTGACCGTCATCGCCTCCTTTCACGGCAGCCGCGACCCGGCGCGCTGGCAAAGGCGCATATGAACGGATCGGGATGAAGCTCTGTGGCCGCCAGCGGGCAGGCGCTAACAGGCTCAGGGGCTTGAAACCGGGCCCATGGATGCCGGAAACGGAATCATCTCCTTGGATGCGCCGCAAAACGGGAGTATTTTGTTGGTGGGCCACTTTGCACATGCCGCGCCGGAATGGGCGGCAGGCGCGGAGACGGTCTGGCTCCGAGACGATAAGGGATGGACGCCGTCGAAGCAACAGGCGCCTGGACCGCGCCGGGAGAGGAGATTACGATGAGGTTCTCATCCATTGCCGCGATTGCGCTGGCTCTAGCTTCGCTTCCGCTGGTTGCGCAAAACCAATCCGGGGCGAGCTTCGGCGTTGCGTCCATGCAAGGTTTGTCGGCCATTCCTTCTCAGGTGAATCGTCCATCGGCGTGCCCGGTGGATATGCGCGCGCAGCATCTGGCCTACGGGGATATGGTGAAGACCGGAGACGCGGCGCCGGCGCCCAAAGGCCCCGGCCAAAGGCTCCAATTGACCTTGGGCAGCGCGGCCGCGCGACAGATTGTGAGGGCCACAATGACCGTACACGGACTCAGCCCCAAAAGCCGTGTTTGGCGGGCTACTCCGGCGCAGGGCGCATCGTCTGACACGGTTCGGACCCTTACCGTTCCGTTTTCGAGGGGAGCCAGCGGCATTGCGACGGCCGAAATATGGCTGCCCGGCTTCTCGGCGGTCGAGGCAATCGACTTGAAATCGGTGGTCTATACGGACGGTTCAACGTGGAGCCTGGCGGACGGCGCAACCTGCCGCATCGCGCCCGATCCCTTCATGCTGATCGCCGGGCACTAACCCGACGTTTGCGAAATCGACCCCCCACGGGCTGTAACTGCGAGCGGTTGCGTGCGCCGGCGCCCGGGCCTGCGCAGAGGGCGCGTGTCCGCTGCGGAGAAGTCAATTCAGTCGAAGCGCGCGAAGGCGTCGTTGATCCGCGTCGTTGTGGCGGCCGACGCTTCGCCGAGAGTGTTGCCGATTTCGAGCACAATGGCGGGAGGCGTCGAGAGCCCTTTGAGGCCGGTGGCCGTAGCCGCCCAATCGATGGAGCCGTCGCCGGGCCACAGATGCTCGTCTTTCACGCCGTGATTGTCGTGGGCGTGGACGGAAACAATGCGGGTGGCCAGAGTCTGCATGGCGTCGCGCACGCCCACCGTGATGTGCGCATGGCCGAGGTCCAGGCAGACGCCGACGTTGTGGAGATGGCCCATGTCGAGGATGAGGTTCAGGTGTTCGGGGGTGGTGGGATCGCTGAGCAGGTTTTCCACCAGCAGACGCACGCCCAGAGGGCGCGCAAATGCGCCCAGGTGTTCGAGCGCGGTGAGCGCGTATTCGATGCTGCGCGGCGACCAGTCGTCAGACTTTTCGCCCAGATGGACAACCAGGTTCTGGAAGGGAATGCGCTCGGCGGTTTCGAGCGCGCGCTTGATTTCGTCCATGGCGTCGATACGTCGGGATTT
>JASHTU010000240.1 GCA_030040395.1 Acidobacteriaceae bacterium | reverse complement strand
GCCCGCCTTCAACTTGAAGTCGAACGCGAGCTGCCCGTTCTCCAAGTGATCCTCGAAGTGAAAATTCCGCGCCCTCCCATTCATGCTCTCTGGAATGCGCGCCAGCGCCAGATCGTGGGTGGTCACCATGCCCATAGCTCCGCGCTGCAGCAGGGCGTTGACCACCAACTCCGTTCCCAAAAGCCGATCATGCGAGTTTGTCCCCGACAACAGCTCATCCAGGAGGAACAGCACCGGGATGCTGCCTTGCGCTAAGTCCGAAATCAACTTGAGGCGCTTGATCTCCACATAGAAACGAGACACGCCCCCGTGCAGCGAATCCAGAACGCAGATCGAAGCGCCCAGCGCGAGCCGCGATAGCCGCAGCCGTTTCGCCCGCACCGGCGCGCCGCACTGCGCCAAAACGGCGTTGACCCCAATCCCTCGTACAAATGTGCTTTTCCCCGACATATTTGGCCCGCTGAGGATGACCAATTGCAGGCCGTCACCCAGTTTCAGATCGTTCCGTACGGCTCTGCTTTCGGGCAAGAGAGGATGCGCGAGCGATTCCGCCTCGAAGCACGGGTTCTCATCGTCAATCTCAGGCCACGCATCGCCGGGATGCTCATATGCGTAGCCGGAGAGCGCGGCAAGCACCTCCATCTCCCCAACCGCGCCGAGCCAGCCACGGATTGCCGGACCGAATTGTCTTCGCCAAGCTTCGGCCCTGAACATCCACTGCACGGTGTAGAAGAGGAAACGGTCCAAGCCAAACCAGCGGAGAAGCGGATTTCTCCTCTGAGCGAGATAGTACACAATCCGGTCCAGCCTCTTTACCACGGCCGAAGGAGGAATTCCGCCAGCTTTGAGCGCCGACTGAAGATGCGCGAGCCGGGGCGACTCGAATGGTTCCTGTTCGAGAATCTGCAGAACCTCCATAAGCAGATCGAGATCGCCAGTAGCCCCTTCTACGGCTTCAGCGGATGTTGACATCCGCTTCATGAGGAGCCGGTCCACGGTCAGATTTATCGCTGAGAGCCCCAGCAATGGCCAGTAATTGTGGTGTAGTAATCCGTAAGCGACGCTTGCAACCCAAAGTATTGCGAGGATGGCGGCGAGCACTGGGAGCCATGACGATGTAAATGAGGATTTCCCTTCTCCCCAAATTGCGAGCGAATCCGGATGAAGGCCAAGGCGAACCTTATTTCCGGCAGTGAACAACCTCTCCCGAAACTTCACGCGCGTTCTCAGTTCCCGGGCGGCGCATTGACGCGCGCGAACCTCATCCGGCGGCGCCGGCTCCATCAGCCAACGCGCGAGCGTCTCTTCTCCTGCGCGAGTACGGAATGTGCAGAGCAGTTCGAAAACTGAGCCCTTCCCAAACACGTCCAGGTCGCGGGCGTACGGGTGCGCGGCATCCAAGAAGCGCTCGCCGCCTTCACCGGTTCCGGCCCAGCGGTCTTCCAACCGCGCCAATCCACACTCGTAGTAAGCGATCACCGCTTTGATTTCTTGTATTCGCGTCAATACTTTCTCGTGCGCAATCGCAAGCACAACAAAGGCGGCCACGGGTATGAGCAATAGCCAAAATCCATGGAGCTCGTGGAGATACCGGATCATGAGCGCCACTACCAGAAAGCCGAGAGTGACCTTCGTGTATCCGAGGCGTCTGTCCCATTTCTTTTGATAGGCCAATTTATCCCGATTTTCGCTTAACAACCGTTTATAGATTGTGGACGGGGATTCGAAACTCGGCCGTTCCGGGGTTTGTTCCATCTTCAGCATCCTGTAGTTGCGAGATTTCGACGCCAAGCTTCGAAAAATTTCTCTTGATGTTCAACTCCTGAGTTTGTCCGCTCGCCGCCCGCGCTTAAACCCTGCTCCAAGCCGGATTTAGTAGAATAGCCGTTGGCCGCTTGGCTAGCGAGGAGCGTTACGATGGCAGTTTCGATTATGGCCGGAAATCCGGCGCTTAAGGAACTCAGCGCCGACTTGAAGCGGCGCATGGATCAATCGGTCGCCGATTTCCAGGCCAACCTGGCTTCAACCCGCACCGGCCGCGCCAGCGCTCATATGCTGGACCAGGTGAAAGTGGACTATTACGGCACGTCCACGCCGATCACGCAACTGGCGCAGGTGTCCACACCCGAGGCGCAATTGATCCTCGTGGCGCCGTGGGACCCCACGATTCTCAAAGAGGTGGAAAAAGCGATCCAGGCGGCCGATCTGGGCTTCAATCCCCTTTCCGACGGCAAGATTATCCGTGTGCCCGTGCCGCCCATGACCGAGGAGCGCCGCCGCGAGGTGTGCAAGCACCTGAACCGGGTGCTCGAAGAGCACCGCACCGCGGTGCGCAACGTGCGCCGCGACGGCAACGAAGCGCTCAAAAAACTAGCCAAGGAAAAGAAGATCAGCGAGGACGACGAGAAGCGGGCGATGGAAGAAGTGCAAAAGATGACCGACGACGAAATCCGCCGCATGGAAGATCTCTCGCGCAAGAAAGAAGCCGAAGTGATGCAGGTATGAGCGCCGACTCTGCTTGCATTTTCCAGTCGTCCCAAGCGGCGTCTGGAAGCTTGGTCGCGCCCATTGCAAATCCGCGGCGCGGAGATTTTTCGCCTACTTTAACCTTGCCGGAAACCGTGCGGTTAACTCCGCGCCTGGCAGCGCCATGGCTTCTTAAGAGTGTTCGAGGTCCGCACCGTGGCCACCCGACATTTTCCTCACGGCTTGACGTGGGAAAAGGCCGGCAGTTTGCTTACGTCGTTGAAGATGATGAAGACAAAAAAGACCATCAGGACCACGAAAGCGGCCTGGTAGATGCGCTCCTTGACGTTGAGGCTGATGTCGTGGCGCAAGAAGCTCTCGATGGCCAGGAGCAGAATCAGGCCGCCGTCGAGGATGGGGAATGGAAACAGGTTGAGAATGCCCAGGTTGATGCTGATTTCGCCGG
This sequence comes from Acidobacteriaceae bacterium, assembly GCA_030040395.1. Lineage (GTDB taxonomy): Bacteria > Acidobacteriota > Terriglobia > Terriglobales > Acidobacteriaceae > Telmatobacter. The sequence goes on along the minus strand of JASHTU010000240.1, from coordinate 10 downwards.
CGAGGGCGAA
>JASHTU010000018.1 GCA_030040395.1 Acidobacteriaceae bacterium | reverse complement strand
TTGCGCATTCCCGGCCCGCTGCTCTGGCAGTCGGCAGCCTTCTGCGCGCTGTTGGGCGCGGCGATTGCGCTGGCTCACCTAGGCGCGCCGCGATTCGGGCGGTGGCCCCGGAGTGCGGCGTGGGCCGCGCTGCTCGCGGCCGCGCTGGCCGCCGTGGCGCCGCGTCCCGTCGCGCGTCCGCGTGGCGCCTTGTTGATGGAAGCCATCGACGTGGGCCAGGGCGACTCGTTGCTGCTGATCACGCCAGATGGCAAGAAGTTGCTTGTCGATGGCGGCGGATTCGGCGGCGGCCCGCTCCAGGCGCCGCAGGATTTCGACATCGGCGAAGAAGTGGTCTCGGCAGCCCTGTGGTCGCGCGGCATCCGCCATCTGGACGCCGTCGCCCTCAGCCACGCCCACTCCGACCACATGGGGGGCTTGCCCGCCGTGCTGCGCAACTTCCACCCCGATGAATTATGGGTCGGCAATAATCCGCACGTTGCGGCCTACAACGCCCTGCTCGCCGAGGCCGCGGACCTTCATGTGCGCGTCCGCCGCTTTCGCGCCGGCGACGCCTTCGCGTTCGGCGCCACGCAAGTCCGCGTGCTGGCCCCGTTGCGCGACTATCGGCCCGGCGCGGAACCCGCGAACAACGACTCGCTGGTGCTGCACGTAGCCTACGGAGCCACTTCTGTGCTCCTTGAGGGCGATGCCGAGGCGCCCGTCGAGCAGGCGATGCTTGCCGAACCCGGGCTGACCAGCACGCTGCTCAAAGTGGGTCACCATGGCAGCATCACATCCACGCGGCCGGAATTTCTGGCGCGCGTGGCGCCCAAGTGGGCGGTGATCTCGTGCGGCCTGCACAACCGTTACGGACATCCACGGCAGGAGGTGCTCAGCGGGCTGCAGGCCGCCGAGGTTCGCACTTACCGCACCGACATCAACGGCATCGCGTGCTTCGTTCTCAACGGCGCGACCGTCACGGCCATGCCTCAGTGCGGCGTGAAGAATGCGCCCTGAGCCTGCGCCGCCATGGACTGTCCGAAGTGTTCATCGGGCAACTGATTCGGCCGCTTTTTTGCGCTTTACCCGGCTCGCCCATCGCCTGCCCAAGCTCTCGCGAAGGCATTCTCCGCGGGTTTGCCGATCACCGCATCCTCGCGCCGCGCAGTCGCTCCGCTACAACTAATTGGGGGTGGTTTTATCGGGTAAATGGCCCTATATTCGAGAGAACTATCGTCCACGGAGACGGTTTCACGCAAAAACTGATCCCAACGGTAAACTGGGAACCCCGAATTGCGTCTATATGCTATCAACCCGTGTTCCAAATTGGAGATCTGCGGGTCAATTTGCCGCTGCAAAGCGGGGGGAACTCGGGTGAACGCCTATGAATCCCCCACTTCAAGCAATTCGCGGTGTGGATGTAAGTATTTACTACTTCTTAAGTCGGTTTGCCGGTAACTGGATTCTTGGTCGCCTCGCGCGCCTCGAAGAGACGAACAACCTTCTCAAGGGCGGGGTCTTTTTCGCGCTCTACTGGTATTTTTGGTTTCGTCCTAGCTCCGATCGAGAGAGGCGGCGCAGTGTCATTATTACCACTTTGATTGGGGCGATATTGGCAATCATCGCGGCGCGCGGCATTGCGTTCACCGTTCCATTTCGGGTCAGGCCGATTTTCGATACGACCCTTGCCCATCCTACATTCTCGGTTCCCATACAGTTCAATCTAGTCAACTGGAGCGCATTTCCGAGCGACACCGCTGCATACTTCTTCGCTCTGGCCTTCGGAGTTATGTACTTGTCGCGCCGCCTTGCGATACCAATTGCGATTTATACAGCAGTATGGGTCTGCTTGACTCGAATGTACATCGGAATTCACTATGCCTCCGATATCGTCGTCGGGGTCGCCATAGGAATTACCATGGCTTGGATTTCGATTAAGAGCGACTTGCTTCAGGCGAAGGCAGCAAGGTTGGTACGCGCGGCGGATACCGGACCCCACTGGTTTTATGGGATCGCATTTCTGTTTTCGTTTGAGATGGCGACGGTGTTCGACGGACTTCGAAGTTTGGGAAACGCTTTGCTGCACGTGGTTATGCACGGGCTCGGGTTTGAGTCATCCCACTTGAACCGTCCGATCGATGCCTGGGGAGGCTTTCTGGTGCTGGCTGCTTTTCTGGCGACCGCGGTCTATGTCGTATCTATAGTGCGTCGCGCGCGCCACGGCGGGCTAGCGATCCTTCGAGACAGAGTGACCGATTTTCGGCCAACTTGGTTTGGTCTCAGGAGAAGACTGGATCACAAGGATCATTCGACCCGAGGGCTTGGATGATTCGCGATCTTCGCTTAATTCCTCCGATGTCCCGTGTGGCCCGCCAGATTGACCCGCTGTGGCGTGAGGATTCCCGCTGTATCAACCGGCAAATTCCAGGGGCGAGGGAATTCTCTTTTCCAAAAGGAGGCAAATTCCTATCCCGCCGCCCCATGAATTGCCAGCAGCTTTTCCAGCAGCGGTTTGAGCAGTTTCAGGTCCAGCGCGTTGGCCCCGTCGGACTTGGCGTTCGCCGGATCGTCGTGGACTTCTAAAAACAGGCCGTCGACGCCTGCCGCCACCGCGGCCCGGGCCAGAAGCGGAATGAACTCCGGCTGGCCGCCGCTGACGCCGTTGTCCGCCGAAGGCTGCTGCACGGAATGCGTACCGTCGAAAACCACCGGCGCCAGGGCGCGCATGATGGGGAGAGACCGGAAATCCACCACCAGCGTGTTGTAGCCGAAGCTGGACCCCCGCTCGGTCAAGAACACGCGCTCGTTGCCCGTGGAGCGCACCTTTTCGAGCGGGTGCGTCATGTCCCATGGGGCCACAAACTGACCCTTTTTGATGTTGACGGCGCGGCCGGTCATGCCCGCGGCCACCAGCAAATCGGTCTGGCGGCAGAGGAAGGCGGGAATTTGGAGCACGTCGACGGCCTCGGCGGCGATCTCGCATTGGCCGGGCTCGTGGACGTCGGTCAGCACCGGCAGCCCCGTTTCGCGTGCGATGCGGCCGAGAATCCGCACGCCCTCCACCAGGCCCGGTCCGCGGAAACTCTTCACGCTGGTGCGGTTGGCCTTGTCGTAGCTGGCCTTGAAGATAAGCGGCAGGCTGAGATCGGACGTGATCCGCTGGATGGCGCCGGCCATTTTCCGGGTATGCGCCTCGCTCTCGATAACGCACGGCCCGGCGATCAAGAACAGTCCGCCCGCCCCTACGGGCACGGGCCCGATTTCAAATGAGTGGCTCACGAGGGCGATTTTACCGTGCGGCAGTCGGAAATCGCGGCCAGCAAGCGGCCATCAGCCCAAGTGGCTGCGCGACCACTCCCATAGCGCCCGGTCCAGCGTGCGCAGCGGCGTGGGCGCGGGCAAATCCCTCTGCGGCTCCACGATGTTGCTCTCCGCCAGCCGTTTGCAAAAGGCCAGGTATTCCTCGTAAAAGCGCACGTCGTGCCGTGCATGGCCCAACGCTTCCAGAGTGCGAAAATCCAGCACCGTATAGCGCTCCGGAAAAATGGCCGCCAGGATTGCCGAAGCCACGGGAATATCCACACCATGCAGCTCCAGCAGCGCCTTCACCGCCGTTTCCGTCGAGGTCTCCGGATCCGCGGCCACAGCCAGCACGCGGCGAATCTTCTCGTTGCTGTTGCCGATGAGGTATTGGACCACCCGCTCCGATTTCCAGCGTACAATCGCTTCAAGATTGGCCAGCGTATAGTCGCCATTGCGAATCCCTTCTCCGGCTTCGAACGCGGCTTTCTCAAGCTCGTGCTCTTTTTCGCCGGCCTGCTGCCAATATTCGTCGGCGAGTTGCTGAAGGTCCGATTCCGCGGGCTGAAGCTGGAAATAAGCCACCATAACGCTTCCTTCCTTTCCCAAAACCTTCACACAATAGGCCCACCAGGAAATCTTTGTCAATAACCCGATAGAGACTTACGAAGGTGGCCTTGGGGGGCGCGAAAACCCAGCAACTGGCTCGGCCATTTCCAGATCATCTCGCCGGATATAGCGGGACCGGATGACGACCCTGCAGCGTCCCCATAAAAATCTCATAACTTATAGCAAAATCATAGGTTAATGGCTTGATTCCGCCTTGCTAAATGGGGCGTCGGGTGGGTAAAATAGAAGCATAGCTCGCGGATCCCGGCCCTGCTTTCACCGGACCTTTTGCCGCCCTTCTGTGAGTTTCAAAAAATCCTATGGCAGACGATCAAAATCCCCAGCTCCCTCCCGATGGCGGTACGCCCCCCGGCGGCGGCACGAACCTGATCCCAATCAATATCGAAGAGGAGATGCGCCGCTCCTATCTCGATTACTCGATGAGCGTCATCATCGGGCGCGCGCTGCCCGACGCCCGCGACGGCCTCAAGCCCGTGCATCGCCGAGTGCTCTACACCATGAGCGAGATGGGCCTGGAGTACAACAAGAAGTACACCAAGTGCGCCAAAGTGGTGGGCCAGGCCATGGGCGTCTACCACCCCCACGGCGACTCGGCCATCTACGACACCCTCGTGCGCATGGCCCAGCCGTTTACTTTGCGCTATCCGCTGGTCGACGGCCAAGGCAACTTCGGCTCGGTGGATGGCGACCCACCGGCCGCGATGCGTTACACCGAGTGCCGCATGGAGAGGCTGGCCGGCGAGTTGCTGGCAGATATTGAGATGGAGACCGTGGACTTTGTGCCCAACTACGACGAGTCCACGCTCGAGCCGGCGGTTCTGCCCACGCGCATCCCCAACCTGATCGTCAACGGGTCGAGCGGCATCGCGGTGGGCATGGCCACCAACATTCCGCCCCATAACTTGACCGAAGTGATCAACGCGGCCATTGCCCTCGTCAACCATCCCCACGCCGGCCTGGCCGAGGTGCTCAAGCACGTGCAGGGGCCGGACTTCCCCACCGGCGGCTTTCTTTACGGCAAGGGCGGCATCGCCGAGGCCTATCGCACCGGGCGCGGCCGCTTTATGATGCGCGCCAAGGTGGCCATGGAGAACCTGAGCAAGGATCGCCAGGCCATCATTGTCACCGAGATCCCCTACCAGGTAAACAAGTCCAAGCTTATCGAACGCATCGCCGAGCTGGTGAACGAAAAGATCGTGGACGACATCGCCGAGCCGCGCGACGAGAGCGACCGCGACGGCATGAGGATCGTGATCGAGCTCAAGCGCGGCGCCCAGCCGGAGATCGTGCTCAACCAGCTCTACAAGCACACCCAGATGCAGGAGAGCTTCTCCATGATCTTTCTTGCGGTGGTCAACGGCCAGCCCCGGGAGCTGGGGATGGACGGCGCCATTCGCGTCTTCATCGATCACCGCATCGACGTGGTGCAGCGGCGCACCGTCTTCCTACTGCGCAAAGCGCGCGAGCGCGAGCACATTCTCGAAGGGCTGAAGATCGCCCTCGATAATCTCGACACCGTCATCCGCATCATTCGCGGGTCGACTTCGCGAGCCGAGGCGCGCGAAAACCTCTATGCGTGGGGCAAGGGAACCGAGATCGTCGTTAACCTCGACCGTGAGCGGTTGCCCGGCGAGGAGCGCGGCCTGACGCTGCGCCAGATCGACGCCATCCTCGAGCTGCAACTCTACCGGCTCACCCAGCTCTCGATCGAAGAGCTGCTCAACGAGCTCGCCGATATCCGCAAGAAGATTGCCGAGTACGAGGAGATTCTTTCGAGCGACGCCAGGCTGCGCGCGGTCATCGTGAAAGAGCTTGAAGACGTGCGCGACAAATACGGCGACGCGCGCCGCACCGAGATCGTGGACGAATCGGCCGAGTTGCAGCTTGAAGACCTCATCGCCGACGAGCAGGTTGCGGTAACGGTGAGCCATCAGGGTTATCTCAAGCGCACGCCCATCTCCATCTATCGCCAGCAGCGCCGTGGCGGCGCGGGGCGAATGGGCATGAAGACGCGCGAGGAGGACTTCGTCTCGCAGTTGATCGTTGACTCCACGCACGCCTATTTACTGTGCTTCACCAACGCCGGCCGCGTGTACTGGCTCAAAGTCTACGAAATCCCCGACGTGGGCGCCGCCGGCAAGGGCAAATCCATTCAGAGCCTGCTCGATCTGCAGCAGGGCGAAAGCGTCCGCGCCATTTTGCCCGTGCGCGACCTTGAAGAGGAGAACAAGTACATCTTCTTCGCCACGCGCAACGGCACGGTGAAAAAGACGCCGCTCAAAGACTTCTCGAACGTGATGGCCCGCGGCATCATCGCCATCGGCGTCGACAAGGAAGACGAGCTCGTCGCCGCGCGCATTACCGACGGATGCCAGATCATCTTTCTCGCCACCCACCTCGGTATGGCCATCCGCTTCGACGAGTGCGACGTGCGCTCCATGGGCCGCCCCGCCTACGGCGTGCGCGGCATTACCCTCGACAAGAACGATTACCTGGTCGGCGTCGCCGTCACGCCCAAGGAGCACGAGCCCGGCGCGTACCGCATCCTTTCCGTAAGCGAGAACGGCTTCGGCAAGCGGACCGACGTGGAGGAGTATCGCCTGCAGACGCGCGGCGGCAAGGGCGTCAAGAACATGGCGGTGACGGAGCGCATCGGCCGCGTTAACTCGATTCAACTCGTGGACGACACTTCCAAGCTGATGGTCATCAGCCAGTTCGGCAAGATCATTCGCGTCGACACCAAGACCATCCGCGCCGCCGGCCGCGCCACGCAAGGCGTGCGCTTGCTGAACCTGGAGCCGGAAGACAAAGTGGCCGCCGCAGTCATCATCCCGCCCGAGGAACTGAATGGGAATGGCAACCACGAAGGCGAGCAGGGGACGCTGCTGCAGTAAGGTGACACGGCGTATGCGCACGACCAGGACAATCCGGAGGATTACGGACCTTAAGTCCCAGCGT
>JASHTU010000239.1 GCA_030040395.1 Acidobacteriaceae bacterium | reverse complement strand
GTAGAAGACGGCTGACTGGCCGGGCGTGACGGCGCGCTGCGGCTCGTCGAAAGTGGCTAGCGCCTGGTCGGCGCCGGCGGGTTCGAGCGTGGCCCAAGCCGGCTCGTGACGATGGCGAATCTTGACGCGGACGCGCATGGCGACGGTAAGTTCCGGAATGCTGATCCAGTTGAGCCGGCGGGCGCGCAGAGTGCGCGTGGCCAGCTCGGCGTCCGCGCCCACGGTGACCCGGTGGGTGGCGGGATCGATGTTGAGCACGTAGAGGGGGGACGGCGAGGCGACGCCCAGGCCCTTGCGCTGGCCGACGGTGAAGTTAAAGATGCCGTCGTGCCGGCCGAGCACCTCGCCGCTGGAAGCGACCAGTTCGCCGGCGGTTTCGGGGAGCTGCTCGCCCTGCTCCTCGAGATAGGCGGCGAGGAAGCGCTTGTAGTCGCCGCCGGGGATAAAGCAGATCTCCTGCGAATCGGGCTTTTCGGCGAGGCGGAGACCGTGCTGACGGGCGAGGGCGCGCACTTCGGGCTTGGTGAGCGCGCCGAGCGGAAACAGAGTGCGCGCAAGCTGCTCCTGGGTGAGGCCGAAGAGGAAGTAAGTCTGGTCCTTGGCGAGGTCGGCAGGGCGCTTGAGGATCCAGCGGCCACGGCCTCCATCGCGGGTGGCGTCGAACTCGTTGACCGCATAGTGGCCGGTGGCGATGCGGCCGGCGCCGATGGAGCGCGCAGTACGGAGCAACTGATCGAACTTGATGTGGTTGTTGCAAAGCGAGCAGGGAATGGGCGTGCGGCCGGACAGATACTCGCTGACGAAGGGGCGAACCACGTCGCGCTCGAAGCGGTCTTCCTGGTTGACGACGTAGTAGGGGATGCCGAGATGCTCCGCGACGCGGCGCGCGTCGTAGACATCGTCCAGGGAACAGCAGCGGCCGGCCTTGGGGGCGTCGGGAATGCCGTGGCGGCCGGCGAGGCGCGTCTGGTCCCAGAGCTGGAGGGTGAGGCCAACGACCGCGCCACCCTGATGGGCGAGGATCGCCGCGACCGTGGAGGAGTCAACCCCTCCGGACATGGCGACGGCGATGGTGGCGGGACAGTTCAAAGTTGTCAGTTCTCAGTTCACAGTTGTCAGTTCTCAGTTCACAGTTTGTTCGCACGCGGACGCTCCGGCCCTTTGGGCGCCACGATTCCCAAGTTCTCTTCCGTTCACTGACGTTTCCTGCTCCGCCAAATTTTTTCCGGCCGCCGGTTAAGAACGGCGCTGCGAACCGGGAGCTATGAACTGCACTCATCCCACGGGCGCCAGGGCTCGCAGATGTGCGACGGCCGCAGGGACGATTTGCACCACGTGCTCGACGTCGGCTACCGTGGCGGTTTTGAGCAGGCTGAAGCGCAGGCTGGCGCGGGCGGCGCTTTTGTCCAGACCCATGGCCATCAGCACATGGCTCGGTTCGGTGGAACCGGAGTGGCAGGCGGACCCGCCGCTTACGGCCACGCCTTTCAGGTCGAGCGCGATGACCAGCGCCTCGCCCTCCACCTGGTCGAAACGGATATTGGTGGTGTTGGCTACGCGGGGCGCGCCGGCGCCATTGACGCCGGCGCCGGGAATGGCGAGGATGCCCGCTTCGAGGCGGTCGCGCAGGCCGGCCACGCGGTGGATTGTGCCATCGGCAAGGCTCTCCATGGCCAGCTCCGCGGCTTTGCCCAGGCCCACGATACCGGCGACGTTCTCCGTGCCGGCGCGGCGGCGGCGCTCGTGGCTGCCGCCTACCAGGAGCGGGTCGATGGGCGTGCCGCGGCGGACATACATGGCGCCGACACCCTTAGGCCCGTGCATTTTGTGAGCGCTGATGGAGAGCAGATGGCAGCCGTAACGGCGGACGTCGAAGGGAACCTTGCCGGCGCCCTGTACGGCGTCGATGTGGAAGAAGGCTCTCGCGTCGGCGGCGATTCGGCCGATCTCGGCAATTCTTCCAATTTCTTCGACGGGCTGGAGCACACCGGTTTCGTTGTTGGCGAGCATGACGCTGATGAGGCGCGTGTTGGCCCTTAGGGCGCCGCGAATGGCTTCGGGATCGATAAGGCCGTCGGGTTGCGGCGGGATGAAGGTGACCTCGGCACCACGCGCGGCGACGCGCTCGGCGGCGCGCAGGACCGCGGAGTGTTCGATGGAGGTGGTGATGAGGTGGTCGCCGGGGCGGACCAGGCCGAAAATGGCGGTGTTGTCGCCCTCCGTGCCGCCGGAGTTGAAAACGACCTCGGCTTCGTGGCAATTGAAGAAGGCGGCGAGGGTTTCTCGCGCCCGGTCGACAGCCATGCGCGCCTGCTGGCCCTGAAGATAAATTGAGGATGCGTTGCCGAAGTGCTCGATCCAATAGGGACGCATGGCCTCGAGCACCTCGGGTAACAGAGGCGTGGTGGCGTTGGCGTCCATGTACACGCGGCGCATGGGAGATCCTCGGTATCTATTGTATCCTTTGCGGTTTTCCGGCTGGGGTCGCGGCGCGTTCGGGGCGGCAAGCGGGTGCGGGAGTGGAGATGGAGCGGGGCGATTCCGGTTCTCAGCGCCGCGCGCGATCTGTTAGGCTACCTAACGGCTGGTGCACGGCAGCCAAGGGACCGTTCTCTTTTGGAAACTCAAACAACCGCATGGAAGTTGAAAGAACCGAAACTGGAGGAGATGCGATGAAACCCATGCACCATTTTTCGACGTTTGCTTTGCTTGCCGCTGCGCTGTTTTGGT
>JASHTU010000238.1 GCA_030040395.1 Acidobacteriaceae bacterium | reverse complement strand
GCCGTGGAAAACCCGGCGGGCAGCGAGGCGTACAAGACGGTGTTGCTGCAGGCTGTGGAGGCGCGGCGGTGGGCGCTGACCTACGGCTTTGGCTTCGAGGCCCAGACCGGCCAGCCGCAGAACAACTGCCAGGGCGCTATCGCCGGGGGCGTGAAGTGCAATCCCAACGGAAAGACGGGCGTGAGCCCGCGCGTGCTGGCCGCGATTACGCGCAACGACCTTTTCGGGCGCGAGCAGTCGGCCTCGCTGCAGGGAACGTATGGATTGCTGGAGCAGAGCATCAACCTGCTCTACCAGATTCCGCGCTTCGAGGGGGCGCGGAATTTCGGCCTCACGTTTTCCGGCGGCTACGCCAACTCGCAGGACGTGACGACGTATGTGGCGTCGCGGCTGGACGGGGGGTTCCGGTGGAACGAGAGCTTTCTCAGTCCCGGTTCGTGGCTTTCCAAAGCGAATACGATGATCTACGAACTGGATTTCCGCCGCGTGAAGGTGGCTTCGAGCAGCCTGCAGGTATTCCCGCAGGAAATTCCGGAGCTGGCGGCGGCGGTGCGCGTGTCGGGACCAGCGTTTACCTGGATTCGCGATACGCGGGACTCGGCGATGGACGCGCACCGCGGCACCTACACGACCTTTCAGGAATTTCTTTCGGCGAAGCTTTTTGGGGCGCAGGCGGAGTTCGACCGCATCGACACCTCGAACTCGAGCTACTACGGGTTTGACAAGGACCGGATTGTGCTGGCGCGCAACACCCGCTACGGGCAGGTGCGGGCGTTCGGGTCGGGCTCGAGCGGGCTGATTCCGCTGCCGGAGCGGCTGTACGCCGGTGGGCCCATTTCGCTGCGCGGGTTTTCACAGAACGCCGCCGGACCGCGGGACCCGGAAACCGGCTACCCGGTGGGCGGCGCGGGCGCGCTGATCAACAGCACCGAATTGCGCCTGCCGCCACCCACGCTGCCCTGGCTGGGCAACACGGTGAGCTTGGTGTTGTTTGAAGATATGGGCAACGTGTTCACCGACGCCGGCGACGCCTGGGCCAGCGCGGTGCGCGTTCACCAGCCCGACCGCGATTTGTGCAAGGAGACGGCCACGGTGGGCGATGCGCAGAGCTACGACCCGACAGGGCCGGTGAGTTCCACGGGGCAGCAGGGCAAGTGCAACTTCAACTACTTCTCCCAGACGCCCGGCATGGGCGTGCGCTACCATACGCCCATCGGCCCGATTCGCTTCGATTTCAGCTATAACCTGAATCCGCCCATCTACCCGGTGAACATCAATTACTCGCTTTCGACCCCCGACTCGCAGCCGCACGTGGGCGGGGCACCGCATTTCAATTTCTTTTTCAGCCTGGGGCAAACGTTTTAAGGACTAGGGACCAAGGGACCAAGGGACTGAGGGACTGGTGAAGCGAGAATTTTCAATGCGGAGGGCTGACAGCCGGCGAAGATCTGGGCCCCAATTTGATTTGCGCGGGCCTGGGTGGCAGGGGCTTGGCTTGTTTTTCGCGATATGCCTGGCGGCAGCGGCGGCTCTGCCTGGCTTTGCGCAAAAGGAGGCGGCGCAGCCGGCTGCTGCCTCCGCTGCGCCGGTGGTTCTGGACGAAGCGGTGGCGGTGGTGAACAAGCGGCTCATCCTGGCCAGCGATTTGGACGACGAAATCCGGCTGTCGGTTTTGGAGCCAAACGTTGCGGGGCAGGGTGCGCTGACGCGCCGCGAGGCTCTGGACCGGCTGATCAGCCGCACGCTGATCGAGCAGCAGATTCGCCAGGAAGATGCGGAGGCGGCCGGGCCGTCGCGGGCGGAGGTGGACGCCCGGCTTAAGGAGATACGCAGCCAGCTTCCCGCGTGCGTGCGCGCAAACTGTGCAGCGCAGGCGGGATGGGAGGCGTTCCTGTCGAAGTACGGACTGACGCAGCAGCACGTAGAGGCGTATCTCCATAACCGGATGGAGATTTTGCGCTTCATCGAGCAGCGCTTCCGGCCGGGCATCCGCATAACGCAGCCGCAGATTGAAACCTACTACCGGGACACGCTTCTGCCCCAGTACGCGGCGGGCGAAGCCGCGCCCCCGCTCAGAGAGGTGGCTCCGCGGATCGAGGAGATCCTGTTGGAGCAGCAGGTGAACATTCTCTTCGATCAGTGGTTGGACAATTTGCGCGAGCAGGGCGACGTGGAGATTCTGGACCCGGCGCTGAAGGCGGCGGCAAACCAGACCGCGCGCGAAAGCCGAAGCGGGGTTCCGGGAGGCCGGCCATGAGCGAGCGGCCCAAGACCCCCGGGGGACGAGGACATCGGTGGCGGCGGAGGTTAAGGCGGTTTTTTCTGCGCCACCTCCCTCTCTCGATCGCCGGCATGGTGGTTTTGGCGATTATGGCGGCGATTGCCGGCTATTTCTATGCGAGCTCGGCGAGGTTCCAAAACACGGTGCGCAAGCGGCTCGCCGCATCGCTGGAACGGCTGACGGGCGGCCGGGTGGAGATTGTGTCGTTCCACTGGCGGTTGCTCGAACTCGAAGCGGACGCGGGTGGTCTGGTGATTCATGGGCGCGAGGCGGCGGGCGAAGCGCCCTACGCGCGCATCGGCCGCCTGCGGGCGCGGTTGAGCATTCTGGGTTTTTTGAGTCCGCAGATTCTGCTTTCGGACCTGGAGATCGACCGGCCGGCGCTGCACCTGATTGTGTATCCCGACGGCTCGACGAACCAGCCGCGTCCGCGCCGGCGGCGGACGAACAAACCGGCGCTGGACCGCCTGTTCGATCTCCAGGCCGGCCATGTGACCATTGCCGGTGGGATTGTGGACTACGAAGACCGCGCGGCGGCGTTCGATTATCAGGATCGCTTTGCGCCACTCGATCTCGCGGCCGACCAAGTCTCGCTGCGCATGAGCTATGTTCCACTGGCGGCGGGCGGCGCGGAGAGCTTCCGCATCGAAGCCGGGGCGACGGATCTGGAACTGACGCGCGGGTTGGCGCACGCGCCGCCACCGGTGGAGGGCCGGATGACGGCCACGCTGGACCTAACGCGCACCGCGGTTTATTTGCGCACCTTGCGATTGACCGCAGGCAGCGGCGGCAAGAGCCACTCGCTTGAAATCTCGGGCGCGCTCGAGGACTTTACGCATCCTCACTGGCAGGCCGCGGCGAGCGGCGAGCTTGACATGCGCCTTCTCGAGCCGGTGACCGGTTATCCGTACGCTCCAGAGGGGACTGCAGCAGTTGATCTTGCCGCCGCAGGCCAGGCCGGCCAGTTTCGCGTGGATGGTGGAGTGCACGTGGACGACGGCGCGTATGTGGGCACGGGCGTGACAGCGCGGCACATCGATCTCGACGCGCGGGTCCACGCCGATCCTACGGAACTGATGATTACGCAAATCGTGGCGCGGCTTCGCCAGGGCGGCGGCATCGAAGGCTCGATTGCGCTGACACACTGGCTGCCGCCGCTCAAAGGCGCGGCGCGGCTTGAACCCGTGTCTACGGTTGGGCATACGCCCTCCGGGCGCATCGCGTCCCTGGCCCACGCCGCAGATACGACGATTCCCGTGGACGGCAAGGTGACGGCGGAATTGAAAGGCGTGACCCTCGACACCATTCTCGACATCGTGAGCGAGCCGCCCTACCAACGTTTGGGGATAGACGCGCGGATCGACGGCGCGGCGACGGCCACCTGGGTGAAAGGCGACGAAAACACGGTGGCGGTGAGCGCGACGCTGGGATTAAGCCCGTCGGCCGCATCGCCGGCGGGGGAAGCACCTACGCGCGGAGTTGTGGACGCAAGCTACACGCAACGCGACGGCTCGGTTCAGGTGCGCAAGCTGGAAATCGAGACGCCCAACAGCCAATTGGGGGCTACGGGTACGCTGGGCGCGTATCCGCTCACGGGGCCCACTTCGCTGGCGGTGGATTTTCACTCGAGGAACCTGGAAGATTTCGACACAGTGCTGCGCGAACTGGGGTTGAAGCGGGACGGGAAGGTTGGGATTGCGGCGATTCCGGTGAAGATGAGCGGGGAGGCGGATTTTCATGGGGAGTGGATGGGATCGCTGGTGCGGCCGCATCTTGCCGGAAGATTGCAGGCCACGCAAGCGACGCTGGAGATGCCGGTGGCGGGATCGGGCCAGCCGCGCCTGATCGCTCTCGATTTGGCCCAGGCCAGCGGCAGCTACTCGCCGGCGCGGATCGCGATCGAGCATGGGCTGCTGGAGCGCGGAAACGCCAAGCTGGCCGTGAGCGGCACGCTGGACGCAGCGGCTGACTCGCCCGAGACTGCACCTGCCGAGCCGGTGGCAGGGCGGAGGGCGAAAGCGCCGGTGGCGGACGATCTGGATTTCAACGGCAATTCCATGCTTCACGCGACCGTGCAGGCCACGAAGCTCGGGGTGGGCGCGTTGCAGCCGTTTTTCCGCGACAAACTGCCAGCGACGGGCATGCTGGAGGCGCAGATTCACGCTGACGGGCCGTTGCGCGCGCCTTCGGGGTCGGGCTGGGTGGAGCTGGACGGCGGCAGCTTGTATGGTGAGCCGGTGACGCACGCGCGGGCGCAGGGAACGCTGGCCAATGGGGCGCTGCATTTGACCGCAGTGAACCTGAGCACCGCGGGCGGGAGCGTGACCGGCGCGGGCAGCTATGAGTTCGCCTCGCGGCGTTTCCAAGCCAGCGCGCAGGGAACGGGAATGCGGCTGGCGCAGATGGGATGGGTGCAGCGCCATCAATGGGCGGCGGGCACGTTGACGCTCTCGGTTTCGGGTTCCGGGACGCTGGACAATCCCCATCTTGACGCTCATGCGGAGCTGAGTACGCTGACCCTGGGCGGCGAGCCGCTGGGGCAGGTGGAAGTTGCAGCGCACACGGTGGGACGGGGGCTGGATTACGACCTGACCACACGCCTGGAGGGGGCGGCGCTTACGCTGCACGGCGAGACCGCGCTGAGCGGCGACTACGCCACGCAAAACAGACTGGATTTTTCCGAGTTCGATATTGGCGCTCTGTTCAAGATGGCGCACATTGAATCGGTGAGCGGGCAGTCGGCGCTGGCCGGCACGGTGACGGTGAGCGGACCGCTGGCGTACCCCGAACAGCTGCATGGCGAAGCTCGCCTGGAGGAACTGGCGGTGACGGTGGAGGGCGTGCATTTGGCGAGCCAGGGCGGCGCGCACGCCACCCTCGCGGGTGCGACGATTTCTCTCGATCCGATGCACGTGACGGGGGAAAACACCGATCTGCAGGCGCAGGGACGGTTGGCGCTGACGGGCGCGCGACGGCTCGATTTTGCGGCCAGGGGCTCGATCAATCTGAAGCTGGCTGAGACGCTCGATCCAGACCTGACGGCGAGTGGACTGACCACCTTTCAGGTGGAAGCGCACGGGCCGGTGCGGGATCCCGGACTGCGCGGGCGCATCGACGTTGAAAACGGGTCGCTTTCGCTCGAAGACCTGCCCAACGGGCTGAGCCAGTTGCACGGAACGCTGGAATTCAACCAGAACCGGCTGGAGGTGCGCAGCCTGACGGCCATGACCGGCGGAGGCCTGCTGAGCGTGGGCGGATTTCTGGCTTACCAGCATGGCCTATACGCTGACCTTACGGTGACGGGCAAGGGCGTGCGCATCCGCTACCCGCAGGGGATCAGCTCGCTGGCCGACGCGAGCCTGCGCCTGGAAGGCGCGGAGACCAACCTGCTGCTGAGCGGCAATGTGCTGATTACGCGATTTACGGCCAGCCCCGACCTCGATCTTGCTTCGCTTGCCGCGCAAACCAATACCTCAGGGCAGTCGCTGGCGGCTCCGGACGCGCCCTCGAACCACGTGAGGCTGGACGTGCACCTGGTCTCGTCGCCGCAGTTGAATTTCCAGAACGCATTCGCCAAGCTGGCCGGAGATGTGGACCTGCACGTGCGCGGCACGCTGGCCTCGCCGTCGATTCTCGGCCAGGTGTCGATCCTCGAGGGGAACGCGATCATCGCCGGAACGCACTACGAGCTGCAGCGCGGGCAGATTACATTTACGAATCCGGTGCGCATCGAACCGATGATCGATCTGACCGCAACCGCGCACGTGGAGGACTACGACATTACGCTGGGTTTGCACGGATCGCTCGGGAAGATGTCGGTGACGTATCGCAGCGATCCGCCGCTGCCTGAAGCCGACGTGGTTTCGCTGCTGGCGCTGGGGCACACCGAGGACCAAGAGCGGCTGTACACGCAGCAGCAGGAGCGGGAGCTCTCGAACCCCTCGACCGACGCGCTGCTCGGCGGAGCGCTGAACGCCACGGTAAGCAGCAGGGTGCAGAAGTTATTTGGAGCGGGGTCGGTGAAAGTCGATCCCGACTATCTGGGGGCGTTCGGCAACTCCACTTCGCGCATCACGGTGCAGGAGCAATTAGGGCGCAATCTTACCCTGACGTACGCAACCGATGTGAACACCACCGGCCAGCAGTTGCTGCAGGCGGAGATCGCGGTGAACGGGCATGTATCGGTGGTGGTGGCGCGGGACGAAGCGGGCGTGTTCTCGATGGTGATCAAAGCGACGCGGCGCTACCGGTGAGATGCGCGGTGGTTGGCGGGGCGGAACTTTGCATTTTGCGTTTCCGCTGCTCTCTGCGTCGGCGTTCAGCGGCTTTTATTTGCCGCTGATGGTCGTGCTGTGGCTCTTAGAGGCGGGAATTCATTGCCGGCGACAAGCTTGTCGAGAAAAGAAACGGTCAGGCAAGCGCAGTGCGACAATTGTGGCTCGACCTGGATGTTTTGAGTCGGGCAGACGAAAAAGAGCCACCGCAGATCCTTCGACTCCGCAGGTCGCAAAGAACGCGATCTGCTCCGCCCAGGATCGCAAGCTTTTTTCTTGTCCAAACTTGGTTGTTGTGTGATTTTCTTAGTTCAGTCTTTTTCTTGTCGCTCACTCGTTCTGCCCAATCAGAAATCACTCCCGCTGCTTGTGACCCAAGCCACACACCCCAGAGGATGTCCCGGCTGTAGTTGAAAGTTGAGCGGCGGTTCGACCCGGTTCTGCGAGAATCGGGTTGCTCAACCTTTTTCAAGGAGAACCGCCGTGAAGAAAAGCTACCACACCATTGGCAAGCAAGGGAAAAGCAACGAACACGAGCTGGCCAGCTTCCTGGTCAACAACGGGCAGGCGCTGTTGCCCATGGTCGATCTGATAGCGCAGAGTCGCTTGGCCGTCGATGAACTAATCGAGATGACCGGACGAGCCGCCATTCAGGCTGTGTTGCAGCTTTCCGCGATCGATGCTGCAGGCGGCCCTCAGCAGCAGGGCAAGCGGCGCGCAGGCGACGTGGTGTTCTACGGTCGCCAGGCCGGGCAGGTGTTTTTGAGCGACCGCAAGCTGGAGGTGGCTCGGCCGCGCTTGCGGACGAAAGGGCCGCGCAGCCAGGAGGTCGAGGTTCCGGCCTACGCCGCCATGCAAACCCCGACACGGATGGGCGAGCGGCTGCTCGATATCTTGATGCATGGGGTTTCCACGCGCAACTACAAGCAGGTCATCCCCGAGATGGCCGAGACCGCGGGCGTGTCGCGCTCGGCAGTGAGCCGGGCGGCGATCGAGGCCTCGGAGGCAGAAGTAGAGGTGCTGCTCTCGCGGCGGTTCGACAGCCTCAAGCTGTTGGTGATCTATATCGACGGGCTCAACTTCGGCGACTACACGATGATCGGCGCGGTGGGCGTGGATATCGAGGGCCGCAAGCACGTGCTGGGCATCCGCGAAGGCGCCACGGAAAACGCGACGGTGGTGACCGAACTGCTCGAAAACATCGTCGCGCGCGGTGTCGATCCCGGGCGCAAGATGTTGTTCGTTATCGACGGCTCGCAAGCGCTTCGTGCCGCCATCAACGCTGTCTTCGGCACGGAACAGTCGGTGCAGCGCTGCCGCGCTCACAAGCTGCGCAACGTGCTCGACTATCTGCCCAAGGACGATAAGCCGCAGGCCAAAAGCCTGCTGCGTGCAGCCTGGAAACTGGACGCCGACAAAGGCATCGCGCGCATCAAGAAAATGGCCGCATGGTTGGATCAGAAGTATCCCCAGGCGGCAGCCAGCTTGCTCGAAGGTCTGGAAGAGTGCTTCACCA
>JASHTU010000237.1 GCA_030040395.1 Acidobacteriaceae bacterium | reverse complement strand
TGGAAACGCGTTGCGAGCCGCCAATCACTTCGCCATAGCCCTCGGGCGCGAGCACGTCCACGCACAGCGCGTAGCGCGAATCTTCCGGGTCAGGCTCCATGTAGAACGCTTTCACGTTGGCCGGATACCGGTGCACCATCACCGGCCGGTCGTACTGCAAGCTGAGCCAGGTCTCGTCGGGTGAGCCGAAGTCGTTGCCGTACTCGAAGGGCTGCTCAAGATGGCCGTCCCGGTGGGCCTGGTTCAGCATGTCCACAGCTTGGTCGTAGCGCAGGCGCGGGAAAGGCGGTTTGACCGGCTCGAGCTTGGCCGTTTCGCGGCCGATCACCGCCATTTCGGCGCCGCGGTTCTTGAGCACGCTCTGCACGATGTGCGAAAGGCAGTTCTCGCACAATTCCAGCAGGCCGTCGAGGTCCATGAAGGCGACTTCGGGCTCAATCATCCAGAATTCGGTCAAATGCCGGCGGGTTTTGGATTTTTCAGCGCGAAACGTGGGCCCAAAGCTATAGACCTTGCCCAGCGCCAATGCCGTCGCTTCGACGTAAAGCTGGCCACTCTGCGTCAGGTACGCCGGGTCGCCGAAGTAGTCCACCGGGAAGAGCGTCGATGTGCCTTCGCAGGCCGCCGGGGTCAGAATCGGCGGATCGGTGCGTATGAAGCCGGTCGAATCGAAAAACTCCGCGGCCGCGCGCATGATCTCCGCGCGGATGCGCAGGATGGCCGACTGGCGTGGCGAACGCACCCACAGATGCCGGCGTTCCATGAGGAAATCGACGCCGTGCTCCTTGAGCGTAATGGGATACGGGTCCGCCTCAGGCACGCGCTGCACAACTTTCAAATTCTCTACGTCGAGCTCATAGCCGCCCGGCGCGCGTTTGTCCGCCCGCACCTTGCCAGCGACGATGACACTCGATTCCTGGGTCAGATTTTTGAGCGCGTCGAAGACAGCCGGCGAGACGCTTTTTACGTGCGCCACCCCCTGAATCAACCCCGTGCCGTCGCGAAATATCGGGAATAACAGCTTGCCGCTCTCGCGCAGGTTGTAGAGCCACCCGCGCAAGGTCACGGATTGGCCCTCGTACCGGCCGATTTCGGCAATGGTGGCGACTGCCGGCTGGGCATTGGCGGTTTCGGAAGCGGTCTCTTCGGGCATAACTCGGCTTTCTGGACGGCGTAGTACTTTACCCTCGCGCCTTCCTTATGCGCTCATCGCGAACCGTGCGGAAAGTCTAAGCGGCGGGGGCATGGCGCCGGACCTACCAGAATAGCGCGGGGTGACTCGCGGCTGCCGCCCCGCGCTCGGCTTTCGTGGCATAAGAATATTTGTTGATCTGGACAAGTATATGCCTGCGGCGCATCCTAGAGATAAGCGAACGGAGGTGCGATGGGCGATCTGGCAGAGGTCAGGAGCGAAGAGGTGCACAAGACCCAGGCCGACCCGGAAACAGCGGAGCGGTTTATCGAAGAGAAGCGCATTGGCGAGCGCATCCGGCGGTTGCGGCTCAAAAAATCCATGGGATTGGTCGAGCTGGGCAAGCACACGGGGCTTTCGGCGAGTTTTTTGTCGCAACTGGAGACGGGCCGAGTGGTGCCAACCCTGCGCAACCTGGCGCGGATCGCGATGGTGTTCTCGAAGGATCTGTCTTATTTTTTCGAATGTGAGCCGGCCCCGGTGTTTCGGATTCACCGCCGCGCGGAGCGAGTGAAGATGCCACAAACGGGAGTCGAGCCGCCGACCTACTTCTTTGAGAGCCTGGGGTACTTGGTGCCCGACCGGCACATGGACCCGTATTTTGCCGAATTTATTCCGCTCGAAAGCGACGCGGAGCCGAAGGCGCACATTCATCCGGGCTCGGAGTTTCTCTATTTGCTGGAGGGCGAATTGAAACTGCGGCATGGGGACCAGGAAAGCACTCTTCGGGCGGGAGACGCGGCGTATTTCGACGCCGGCACGCCGCATTCCTATGCGTGCGTAGGGCCTAAGCCGGCGGGAGCAATCATCGTCACCATGCATCATGCGCCCGCGGCCCAGCCGCAGCCCTTGCGCGCCGCGGCGCCCGGTCCGCGCGCCGTCTCCGCCGAGGCCAAGGCCAATGACGGTGATGGGCGCCAGGTCAGCTCCTTCTAGACCAATACTTTTGCGCTTTTTTCCGTTATCGTACAAGGCGCTTAACTCAGGCGGCTCCGGGATACTGAGGTCCGTCTGCAGACGGGATGGAGGCAGTGCTTCGGGGCTTGGGCGAGTCCTCTCTTGAGAGGACGGAGTTCGGGTCAACTCCTGTCCGGCACTCGCTCGCTAACCCTGGCCACCTAAAATAGACATATGAGCCACGAAGGCATCCGATTTGTGTCGAAGGAAGAGGAAGCGCACGAGAGCCGGGAGAACCGTCCGCTGCCCAGGATTGCGATCACGCCGAATAAGGTTCGCGTGTTGTTAACCGAGGGCAAAGGACTGGAGATCGACTGGGCCGACGGACACAAGAGCGCCTGGAGTTTTGCGTGGCTGCGCGAGGCCTGTCCATGCGCCACTTGCGTGGAGCAACGCAAGGCCGAAGGGCGGAAACCAGGCCAGCCCCAGCCCAGACCAGCCGAGTTGCTGCCCATGTATACCCCGCCGCCCAAGCCGGCGAGCGCGCATCCGGTGGGCCGCTATGCGATTGAGTTCGCTTGGCTCGACGGGCACCGCAGTGGGATCTATTCGTGGGAGTATCTGCGCCGGAACTGCCGATGTGGGGAGTGCACCTTTGACGCCGCTGAGACCAAAGGCGCGCCCAATTAGAGCGCTGCGATTCAGGCCTCTCAAAACCCTCTTGCGTGCAGATAGAAGACGCCCGCCGAAGCGACGAGACAATAGATCCCGAACCGGTGCCAGTGGCCCGACTCAAGCCAACTGCTGAGCCACTTGAGCGCGGCGAGGCCGGCGAGGAACGAGAAGACCGCGCCCAAGAAGCTGGCCGCCAGCGAGGCATCGAGATTGACGGGCGAGCCCGCGACAGTAGCGGCATGCGCGGCCTTGAGCAGACGCATCAGTTCGAGGCCGTCGACGGCGGGCGTGAGGATGACGGCTAACGCGAAGCTGAAGCGCTCGGCGGTTTCTTTGCCCACGCCGGTCAAGATGCCGACCGAGATGGTCGAGCCGGAGCGCGAAAAGCCGCGGAAGGGCAGGGCTAGGCCCTGCACAAGACCCATCCAACCGGATTGACGAAGGTTCAACCCGGCGCCCGAATCGTCATGCGGTGCGACGGCCGGCGGTCCTGGCCGACGGCGGCCGAAAAGACCGGAAATGAGAATGAGCACGCCGGCCGCGGCGAGCGCCGGAGCAATTAGCCCGAGGTGGCTGAAGAGCAGTTCGATTTGCGCCTTGGGCGCTCCGCGAAAGTAGGTTTTCTCGATAAGCATCTTGAGCGCCTCGCCGACGACCCCGGTGAGTAACGTGGCCCAGACGGCCTGCACGGCAAAGCTGCGGAACGCGGCGCGGCTGGAAAAGAAGGCTTGCTTCCACGTGTTCCAAAAGAAGACGATGACGGCGAACATGGTCCCGGTGTGGAGCATGACCAGGAGCAGGGTCATTTGGGGAGCCGAAGGGTCAAGGCCCATGAGTTTTTCGGCAACCACGACGTGAGCGGAGCTGGAGACGGGGAGCAATTCGGTGAGCCCCTGCACAATGGCAAGGAGAACGATTTTGAAAAGGGCCACGGGAGAAGTGTACCGGGCGACGCGAAATTGAATGTGAAAGGACAGGAGGGTTTGGAAAGGGTCACGCGAAAACGGGCCCGGGAGCGGTATCAAGATTTTTACGGACGTGGAAAAGATCCCGGTCAGGGATTTCGAGCCTGTTTCGGCAGCCGGTTGCGTCACTCGATTAGGAGGAGACGGCCGCGCACATCTTGTGCTAAAAGAGGTAAATTGCCTCCGGGTCGGAACTGTCCTCGGACCTGCCAGGTGGGATTCCACTTCAGAGGAGGGGAACTTGATTCTTCGCGCTCTCTCCAGGTTCTTCCTTTGCGGCCTGTTCGCAGCTGCCACGCTCGATGCGCAACAACTTACGCTCGAAGGCCAGACCGGCGGCTTCTTGACTCCCACGGCATACGTGGTCTACACGCAAAAGGGCTCGTTTTTTTCGCATCCCGCCGTCGGTTACCACTTCGTGAACAGCAACGCCGTGATCGGCGACATTCACACCTTCAACTTTGAAGAAGGCTTCGCCAACCGAGCAGAGATTGGCTACACCCGCAGCGTGCACATCACCGGCGACAGCGCGGCGTTCAGCAGCCTATGGCGCTTCGCGGGCATGAATGTCTTCAACGGCAAAGTGGTGGCGCTGAAAGAAAGCACAGGCGGCGAGTGGATGCCGGGCGTCGGCGTGGGCGGAGTGGTTCGCACCGGCGACCGGTTTGTGTCCGGCGCGCTCAACCAGGCGCTAACCGGGAAACTGAAGACCTACACCAATGGCGACATCTACGTGGTCGCGACCAAAAGCTATCTGAAGCCGCCGTTGCCGATTCTCGCGAACTTCGGGCTGAAGTTCACCAATGCATCGATTTACGGCATAGGAGGTCAGGCTACGCGCTTCGGCGGGCGGCTGTTCGGCGGGCTGGGCTTTCCGCTGCCCGGCCCGTGGAAGACGGCCATTGTTCCAGCGGCGGGGTTCACGCAGGAACCGCCGCAGATCGTAAACCTGGGCGCGATCCTGTATCCGCCCCCGGGCAAGGCGCATATTCCCACCACGCTTGACTATGCGCTGCGGATAACGCAGAAGGAACATCCGCACTTCGCATTCGATATCGGCGTTGGCCAGGTGGCGGGAACCATCGGAACCACGGCGCTTTTAACGCCCGCAGGACCGGTATTCGTGCCCGTGAACCTGCAGGCTCGCCACGTTTTTGGCATGGGACTGAGCATCCGCCCCTGATGCCGTTTTACCGCCGCAGGGTTGCCGTCACTGGCGCTGCATCTCCGTATTTTTGAGTTTAGCCATATTTTATTCATCAACTTACCGGCAACGCACAGCTTACGTCCCGCGTCCCGCCCCCGAGGGTTTTAGCTGATCGTCAAGACAACTCGATTCGGTTAGACCGGTTCGAAGCCTTAGTAGGCTGTTCGATGTCGGTCTGGGTTAAATTTTCGGGCGTTTGCCACATCAAATCGGAA
The DNA here is from genome assembly GCA_030040395.1 of Acidobacteriaceae bacterium. Taxonomy (GTDB): domain Bacteria; phylum Acidobacteriota; class Terriglobia; order Terriglobales; family Acidobacteriaceae; genus Telmatobacter. The sequence goes on along the minus strand of JASHTU010000237.1, from coordinate 839 downwards.
CCTTTCGCCCGTTTACGCTGACGGGTTTCCGCCCATAGAGAACTCTCTCCGACCAGCCCGATTCAAGTGCTCTTTAGGGCTGTAGCAGCCGGAAACAGACCTGTCTCGGTGCGAGGTAAGTAAATTCTCGCCCCGGAAGGCTGTGATCGGAAGGTAGGAGGTTCTTCTATGCGATTGTTTCGCTCCGCGCATTTGCTTCTGCTTGCGCTCCTCGTGGCGGCCATTCCCCTGACGAGCCACGCTCAAATCTCTGTCGGCATTACCGTTGGTTTCGCTCCCCCCGTGCTGCCTGTCTATGTGCAGCCCCTGTGCCCTGAGCCCAACCTGATCTGGACTCCCGGCTATTGGGCCTACGGTCCCGATGGCTACTTCTGGGTTCCCGGCGCCTGGGTTCCTGCACCCGAACCAGGGCTTCTCTGGACTCCGCCCTACTGGGGCTGGTCCGACGGACAATTCCTCTTCCATGAAGGCTACTGGGGACCAACCGTCGGCTACTACGGCGGCATCAACTACGGCTTCGGCTACATGGGCGTCGGCTTCGCCGGTGGTGAGTGGAGAGGCGGCATTTTTGCCTATAACACCGCCGTCGTGCACGTGAACACCACCATCATTCACACCACCTATGTGAACGAAACCATCGTTCGCAATGACACCGTCGTCAACAACAGTCATGTGGCCTATAACGGCGGTCCCGGCGGCATTCGGCATCAGCCCACGGCGCAGGAACGCGCCGCCGAGAGCCAGCGCCATGTAGCTCCCTCAGCCGTGCAGACGCAGCACATCGCTCAGGCCCGTGCCGATAGAACAGCCTACGCCAAGGCCAATGGCGGACATCCGCA
>JASHTU010000236.1 GCA_030040395.1 Acidobacteriaceae bacterium | reverse complement strand
ATTTTCGACGACACGCTTCCCCTGGCGGATGGACGGCTCGAAGCCGGTTATCGCGTGCCGCTCGATCGCCTGGAGGCGGCGATGGAGGACTGGTTTCGCCGCAAGGGTTACCTGAAAGCGGAGGAGAGGCTCGCCATTTCGGAGTTGAAAGAATAGCGTCATTGCCGTTGGCGAGGGCGCGGACTCCCTGGCGGCAGGAGCGGATGCTCCCCGGCGCGCAGCCCATGCCATCGATCGGCGGCTCTATGAGCCGCGCGGTCCCCCCTGCACCCCCGGTTCTGAGGCGCCCGGCTGAATTTGGGCCGCATGGGAAATTGGTGGATTGATTTCCACAAAACCATGCCGCAGTATTGCGCCTTGAGCAAGAAGAAGAACTGCGTGGGAGTGGCGCTGCAGGGTCTTATTGAGGGCGGAGCGGCGTCGATCGTCAAGCCCCCGACTTTCAAGACTTACGCTGAGCCGGTGCAGTTGGAAAAATATGCCAAGGAACTGCAAAAACGGTTCCTTGAGCTGGAAGGCATGACCAGGATGCTCGACGCCGGCATCCGGAGCGATCACCTGGCGCAGAAAGCGCCCTACGGGTTCGAGCTGAACGACGGAATCTGGAGACTGGATGTGTGGAAGAGAGAAAGCGCGCTCGGATTCATCCACACGCGTAGCGCGCTGATTTCAGAAATCGATCGCAACGTGGCCGCTTTCGAGAGGCTGACCTGGAAAGACAACTTTGTTGAACGCTATGACGCGTTAATGAACATCTTCATCGGCGTTGTGAGGCACCGACAGGAGAAGAGCGACAGCAAGCGCGCCGAAGCCGTAGCCACGTTGGGCAAGCAGGTGCTCGCCGTTCTTGACAAGCACGGGTTTTACTATGGCTTCAAGCCGGTCTGGAACTGAGCCGCGGGGATGTTCATGGGAATCGGCGGCGGCTATTCCCGAACGAAGGGCATTCACGGCACAGGGTCGACACAGAATGGGATCGCATCCGCAGAGGCCGCCGACAGCGCCTATAGTAGATACGCCTAATAGGTATGCAGAGGCTCCAAATGTGCTGAGAAGCAAATCGGATCGATGTTGATCTGACTCTACGGCTCTCTCAGTTCCCTTCTGCTTTGAGCGTACTCAGAAAATCTTTGATGTCTTTCTCGACCTCCTGCTCGTTGGAGAAAAACACGAAGTGATCCGCGTTCGGGAGGAGCACGACTTTTGCAGACTTAAGCTGCTTAAAGGCGTTGGCCTGGGCGTCTGATTTCGCCTTATCCAGCGCAATGAACTGGGACTTCTTGTCGCCGGGCATGGGCGGCAGGTGTGCAGGATTGTGAGGATCGGCGAAAATTGCAAGAACAGGCGCCTGAACGTTCGTGTACATCCGCTCACCCCGGATGATGGCAGCGGCCGCATCCGCGAAGGGTGGCTCAGCCCTTGTCGGAGCGGTGGGCGGAGGGGGCAGCAGTTCAGCTCGCTTCTGCTCCTCTTCAAGATCCTTTTGCAACTGCGGAAGAGCGGTCAGCATCTTGTCCATGCTCTGCTTCTGGTCCGCTCCTAGCCGGCCCGAGAGAAAAGCGTTCAGGTCGCTCTGCAATTCCTCAGCGTCCAAACGACTGTCTCCCGAATCGGGCGAATAGAGGGCATAGGCGTAGCCGGCGTCCAGATAGATCAGCCCCGCGACCTTGTCGGGAAATCGGCTTCCAATTGAACTCAACTCCTCACCCGCAATCGAGTGCCCAATGAGCACGGGCTTCTTCAATCCAAGCGCATCCATCACTTTCAGAACATCGTCTCCAAGCTGATCTGCGTTGTAATTGGAACCATTGGGAACCGGCGAGCTCGACGCGCCAAAACCGCGTCGCGTGATCCCGTAGGCGTGGTACTCCGGCACGAATTTCGGCGCAAAGTTGTCGAAGATATGGGCCGTGTTTCCTAATCCGGCAAGAAAAATCAGCGGAGGCCCACTTCCGCCCCAGTCAATCACTTCGAGAGAAACGCCGGGGCCGACGGCAATCGAACGGATTGTCGATTTTGTCAGCCAGGACGTCTCTTCCGTGGCCCGTTGGAACTGGAGGGGCAAGGGAGATCCCTGAGTCCAGGTTCCATCGATCCGGCTGCCGTCGTCGCTCAGCTTTCCGTGATAGGTCCCCTGGATCATCGCGATCGAAAAAACCAATTCTCCATGGGTCATGGAGATGGTTGTAACAGGGATATGGTCCGGGCTCTGATCAATCGACACGAGATACGCCTGCAGCTTGCCGGCGCTATCGGGCGAGACTTTCAAAACAACGCGAAGAGGATGAGGTGACTGTATTGTCCCCTGCCATTGTCCGGCAATGTCCTGGGCGTGCAGGTTGAGAGTGGCTGACGGCAACACAAGCAACAGAGGAAGAGCGAATCTGCAGCGAAGCATCGTGCCCTCCTGGCAAGATCTTGGATATCGGGAGCCTCTCAGCGTCAAGACATGTTTATGCCCGAAGGGGTCATGCGAAACAAGACAATCAACGTTGCCGGAACGAGAGCTTGCTGTCCAAAAGCGAGAGCGACTGATGGGGATTGAATGCGCTTGTGAATCCCGCACTGCGGATCAACCTTAAATCCGACGATGGGAAGATTCGGCATGCACATTATCGCTCATCCGGCTGTGGAACGAGTGAGAGTCCGCGGCGGTGGGCAAGAATGCGGCCCTCCGAACTCGGGGTCGGCGCGTGCAAGTTTATTCTTTGGGTGGTGTTTGGGGGTGGGAGCGCGCCGACTCTGAACTCGAGAACGCCCGGCGGACACGGATGGAGTTGTGCTCTCGGAAACCTTTCGTCCAAAGGCAGGCGAAGGGGCGTCCGCTACTGGAATGCAGGGATAGGGCGCTTGTGCGGGGTGGGCGTGGGAAGTTAGTATGGCTAGGCTGGAAGCGGCTTATGAAGATGGGATGAAGGGCCGCTGGAAATATTCTCAAGAGTAGACAAGATTGGCGCCGCAGGCGTGGGCGCGCGCAACCCTTCTATAGGACGGACAAATTCATGAGAATCTATCGCACATCGCAGGCTGTCGTGGTGGAGGACGGCGGGAAGTTTTATCGGGTTGTAGCGGAATCGTGGGACGAACTGGTGCGCAGTGGCGATTTGGCGGGACGCGCGCGGGCGGCTACGCAGGGCGAGGCGGTGAAGTTCGATGCGTCGCAAGCGCTGGCGCCCATCGGCAGCCAGGAGGTATGGGCGGCGGGGGTGACGTACTACCGCAGCCGGGATGCGCGCATGCGCGAGTCGAAGGATGCGGGCGGAGGGGATTTCTACGCACGCGTATACGAGGCGAAGCGGCCGGAGCTGTTCATGAAGGCGACGGGACGGCGCGTGGTGGGATCGGGGGCGCCGGTGCGCATCCGTTCGGACGCGCATTGGTCGGTGGCCGAGCCGGAACTGACGCTGCTGATCGACCCCAAGGGCGAAATCGTGGGCTATACGGTGGGCAACGACATGAGCTCGCGCGACATTGAGGGCGAGAATCCGCTGTATCTGCCGCAGGCGAAGGTGTATGACGGAAGTTGCGCGCTGGGGCCGTGCGTGCTGGTGGCGGACGGGTCGCTGCCGAAGACGACGGCGATTGCGATTGAAGTGGAGCGGCAGGGCGAGAACGCGTTTGCGGGAAGCACGACGCTGGCGGAACTGAAGCGCGAGCCGGCGGAACTGGCGGAGTATTTGTTTCGCGACAACAGCTTTCCGGATGGCGTGTTCCTGATGACGGGAACGGGGATTGTGCCCCGTGACGAATTTACGCTGGAGAGCGGGGACGTGATCCGCATTACGATTGACGGGATCGGCACGCTGGAGAACCGCGTGGCGTAAGGGCGTGAAAGTTGGCGGCGAGCCAGCTTGATAGAATTACCTTGATAGAATATTTGATACAGCTTGTACACGGGCTGAGCCACCGCAGACATGGGTTGATCTGAAGCGGCCTCCGCGCGGCCATGCGCGTATGCGGGAGAGGAGAGTCTTCTCCCGCAGAGGCTGCTTCTTTCTTTTCTATTTGATTCAGGCCCGAACCGGATGTACCGGTATGGAGGAGGCAGGCGCATGGGGATTTTCGCACCTTCGGTTGCGACCACCAACAAGCATTTGATCCGATGGGTGGATAAGATGGCCGACCTGTGCCAGCCGGCGCGCATTCACTGGGTGGATGGGTCGCAGGCGGAGTACGACTATCTGTGCGCGGAGTTGGTAAAGAGCGGGACCTTTAGCCGGCTCAATCAGGAGCTGTGGCCGGGGTGTTTTTATGCACGCTCGGCTCCGAATGACGTGGCGCGCGTGGAGGGCCGCACCTTTATCTGCTCGCTTTCGAAAGACAGTGCGGGACCGACGAACAACTGGCAGGATCCATTCGAGATGCGGCGGACGCTGAAGGGGCTGTTTCAGGATTGCATGCGGGGGCGGACGATGTATGTGCTGCCGTTCAGCATGGGGCCTGTGGGGTCGCCGATGTCGCAGATCGGGGTGCAGTTGACCGACTCGGCGTATGTGGTGGTGAACATGCGCATTATGGCTCGGATCGGTGCGCCGGTGTTCGCCGAGATCGACAAGGATTTGAAGCGGGTGGTTCCGTGCATGCACACGGTGGGGGCGCCGCTGGCTCCGGGGCAGAAGGACGTTCCCTGGCCGTGCAACGACGTGAAGTACATTGTGCATTTTCCGGAGACGCGCGAAATCTGGAGCTACGGGTCGGGGTATGGCGGGAACGCGCTGCTAGGCAAAAAGTGCTTTGCGCTGCGGATTGCGTCGAACATTGCGCGCGACGAGGGGTGGATGGCGGAGCACATGCTGGTTCTGGGTGTGGAGTCGCCAACGCACGAAAAGACGTATGTGGCAGCGGCGTTTCCGTCGGCGTGCGGAAAGACCAACCTGGCCATGATGATTCCACCCAAGGGATTCGTGGGTTGGAAAGTGTGGACGGTGGGGGACGACATCGCGTGGATCAAGCCGGGAGCGGACGGACAGCTTCACGCGATCAATCCGGAGGCGGGATTTTTCGGCGTGGCTCCGGGCACGAGCGCGAAGACGAATCCCAACGCGATGGCGACGCTGGCGAGGAACTCAATTTTCACCAACGTGGCGCTGACTCCGGAAGGCGGCGTGTGGTGGGAAGGGATGACGGACGAGCCTCCGGCAGAGCTCATCGACTGGCAGGGCGAGCGATGGACCCCGGAGATCGGGGCGAAGACGGGGAAACCGGCGGCGCATCCGAACGGGCGGTTTACGGCTCCGGCAAGCCAATGCCCGACGATCGATCGCGACTGGGAGAAGCCGGAGGGAGTGCCGATCTCGGCGATCATTTTCGGAGGGCGGCGGGCGTCGACGATGCCGTTGGTGTACCAGGCGTTTAACTGGTCTTCAGGAGTGTACGTGGGCGCGACCATGGGATCGGAGACGACGGCGGCGGCGGCCGGCGAGACGGGCAAGGTGCGCCGCGACCCGATGGCGATGCTGCCGTTCTGCGGTTACCACATGGGCGACTACTTTCGCCATTGGCTGCGCATGCAGCGGAACCTGGCGGCGACGCCGCGGATTTTTCACGTGAACTGGTTCAGGAAAGACGAGAACGGCAAGTTTTTGTGGCCTGGTTACGCGGAGAACATGCGGGTGCTGAAATGGATTGTGGATCGCGTACATGGCAGAGCTTTGGCGCGGGAGACGCCCATTGGGTGGACGCCGCATTTCGAGGACATCAACTGGAAGGGGCTGACGTTTCCGCAGGCGGCGTTCGATAAGCTGCAGGAGGTGGATCGAACGGCTTGGCGCAAAGAGGTAATGGGGCACGAGGAGCTATTCCTGGCGCTGCACGACCACCTGCCGCCGGAGATGATTTACGAGCGTGAATTGCTGATCTGCCGCTTGTAAACACCGGGTTGAAAATGGCGCTTATGGGGCCGCAGCTTTTGTATGTAACGGCGTCAGGGGCGCGGCGCGGACGTTGCCAACACCTGTCATTGACGGGTTTGCGCATGTCATTGGAAGGCGCGCGCGTGAGAGGCGAACGGCGCTCCCTGAAGTTGAAAGCCGGCGTTGCCGATTATCCGCAAATTTCCACTGCGAAACGGGTTAGCGGCTCGCGGCTGGGGATGGTTACATCCGCCCCAAGGGTAGTGACTCATTTTCAGGCCGCGCGCTGTTGTGAGGTTTTCTCCAGCAGCCCCGCAAGCTCTTCCAGAGTCCACACATGGTCGCTCAACCCGGCTTCCATCGCGGGTGTAACGCGCAGCGTCTT
>JASHTU010000235.1 GCA_030040395.1 Acidobacteriaceae bacterium | reverse complement strand
CGGCCTCACCATCGAAACCTTCACTGAAGCCATGCAGAAGCACATCCTCAAAAAATACCGCGAAAAGTACCCGCTGCCTCACCCCGAAGGCGCGCCTCCTGCCGGCGTCGAGACCTATGTGGCCGACCCCGGCTACCTCGACAGCTACGATCACTTCAAAAACTTTTTCGCCGCCGTCCGCTCCCGCCAGCCCGTCGTCGAGGATGCTGTCTTCGGCTTCCGCGCCGCCGGCGCCGCCCTGCTCAGCAATCTCAGCTACGACCGCGGCGAAGTCGTCCACTGGGACCCCGAAGCGATGAAGCTGGCCTGAGTCGGCGTGAGCTCCGCCTCTGCCCGCTCCGAGCACAGTGATCTAAAAGGGGCTTGAGCAACCGGCGCCGCGCCGCTCACCACGAATAGAACCACCGAGCAAGGAGAGAATCATGCCATTGCAACCACCCGCACGAAACATTCTCTTCATGACGGCGGCCGCATTGCTCAGCCTGGCGCAAGCCGCCGCCGCGCAGCCCACGCCCCGGCGCGCGCTCCTGGCCCTTTCTAAAGACGACCATACCCTCGCCATCGTCGATCCGGCCACGTTGAAAATCGTCGCCAAGGCGCCCATCGGTCCGGCGCCGCACGAGGTCATCGCGTCCACCGACGGCAAAACCGCCTATCTCTCCAACTATCGTGGCGACGGCTATCCGTTAATTTCGGTGGTCGACCTGGTGAGCCAAAAAGCCTTGCCGCCCATCCACACCGGCGCCCTCACAGAGACGCATGGCCTGGCTTTCGTCGGCGGCGAGCTCTGGTTTACCGCGCAGGGCTCCAAGGCTGTGGCTCGCTACAATCCCGCCACCGGCAACATTGACTGGGTCATGGGCACCGGCCAGAGTCGCACCCACATGATCTATGTCACTCCCGACGAGAATCATGTCTACACCACAAATCCAGGCTCGGGCTCCGTCACCTTCATGGATAAGGTCACCGCGCCAGGACCCGGCGGACAGCCCGGCATGGTGGACTGGACCGAAACTCAGGTCCGCGTGGGCCGCGGCGATGAGGGCTTCGACATTTCCCCCGATGGGCGCGAATTATGGACCGCCGACGCGCAGGATGGCACGCTCTCGGTCATTGACCTTCAGACCCGCCAGGTCACCGAGACCATCGACGCGCACATCGTTGGCTCCAATCGCCTCAAGTTCACCCCCGATGGAAAGTACGTCCTCATTTCCAATCTGCGCGGCCCGAATCTCGTCATCTACAACGCCGCCACGCGCAAAGAGGTGAAGCAAATCCCCATCGGCCACGGCGCCGCTGGAATTCTGATGGACCCGGTCGCCCATCGCGCCTTTATCGCCTGCAGTCCTGATAACTACATCGTTGTGCTCGACCTCGCTGCCTTCACCGTCACCGGTCATCTCGATGTGGGCGGCCAGCCCGACGGCATGGCCTGGGCCATCCGCCCGTAATTCACCCGAGCCTTACGGCGTTTTCGATTCTGGACGCGTGGCCCAGTCTCGCTTTCCTGCGCCCTAACTAGAGATGTGGGCGCCCCACGTTTCGATAACTCTGTAAGTTAAATAAAATGAGCGCGCTAAGAATCATGCTTAAGTTTTTGTGGCAATTCTGTGCCTAAGGCAAAGTGACTTCCGAGTAACAGACCATACATCAGCGGCCCTGAACCCAACACGCCGCCACCACTGTTACGCTGTCATTCTGAGGTGCGCAGCGACGAAGAATCCGCCGTTGCCTCTCACGCAAGGAATCACACTTGCCGACCACAGGACCACTCGGGAACATGATAAGGTTGAGACTCGTAAGAGAAGGCAGGACTGCTGTTGTCGGCCGTGTAGGATTCATCGCAGTGGAGCAAGTTGACTCAGCGCGGATTCCCACATGGCTCCTGCTGGCGCTTGTTGTCGTCGGGGGCTTCGGAGCAGCATTTACCCTCATGGTGTACGTGGCGAACGGAATGGTAGTCGGAGACCTAATTGGCCTCCGAGGACGCGAACACGATATCGCAATCGCACAGCATCGTGGCAGGGTTGGCCTGCTCTCATGCGTCCTTCTACAGTTCGGTGTAGCAGGTGCATTATTCAGCTACGTGGATCGAGAAAATGGCTATATAAATCGCATTTTCTGGTGTGCTCGTTTCTCTCGCTGTGACCTTGGCGTGCGCCGTCGAGATTGTGCTTTGCCTGAGAATCTTGCGCTAATCGTGCGACTGATTGCGTTCCGGGAGTATTACCGGCCATGGGGAAATTGCCCTAAGATCGGCCTTCAGGGGCTAGAAAGCCTGCGTGAGAACTGGCTCAAGGATGGCGTTTGAGCGTGTTTCAACGACAAAAACGGCAAGTCACGGCGGTTTAGGAAGCAGTGTAGGGTCGCCAGAATTTTGCAGGGCCGCCGCTGCTTCCACCCCAGCGAGCAAAACCTGTCGCCGGGGACGCGCGATTTCGACTTGGGGTCCGGCGGGTGGGCGAATTCGTGGTCCTTTGCCGACCTTTTGAAACTGATTCTTTGTCGTGACGCGAACCCCTCGAATTGGATTCGTGGTCTCCCGCCCTCGCAAAGCGAGGACGGAGTGGCGCCCCCGTTGGTGGACAGTGAGCGTCGCGAGCGCTTGGGTGGGACTGCCCAACCGCCGGCCGATATTACCTGCAAATTTTGGGAAGATATCTCTTGCGTGGGATAAAGCCGTACAAGGTCAGCTTCTGTGGTCTCCCAGGCCCCAAAAATCGGAGCTTCCGCCTCGGCGAGCAAAAATCGCTCGCCGGGGATTCCGGGGACCGTGGGGCGTCCATCATTTCGGTGATTTGAGCCCTGGACTGGGCCGCCCGCCAAAATCCACTTTCGCGCACAGCCGTTCGGGTGTATAAGTTTGTCCATACCTCGGGCCCAAAACTTTCCTCCCCTAACTCTTCCCCGATGGGGCGAAGCCCTTGGGGCACATCCTTCCCCGGGAGGTCAACATGCCGCGACTCCGATTCATGGCAGTTTGTGCGTCGCTGGCCGGTCTAGTCACATTGTGGTCCCTCGCGCAAAATGCACAGCCGAACAAGAAACAACTTGAGACTCACGCCAAACAGCTGATTGGCGAAGGCAAAGCTCTCGAAGATGCGGGCAAGCTCGGTGAAGCGAAGGGCAAGTACATTGACGCGGAGGCGATTTACTCCACGAGCGATGGACTTGACGGCATTAAGCGCGTCAACGAGGCGGAAAAGGCGCAGGCAAGCACGCAGCTGAACAATGCGCGCCGCCTCTACGATGCCGGGAAATACCAGGAGAGCCTCGAGGAATTGAAGCGAGGTTTAGTCGAGCAGCCCGGTAATCCTGCGTTCGAATTTGATTTGGCCCTGTGTTACCTGAAACTCGGCGACCGGGCCAATGCCGATTTGTATCTGGAGATGGCGATCGCGGGCATGGGCCAAGCCAAGGAAACGCCCAAACTTCTCGAACTGGATTCCACAATCGTGATGGGCGCCGACCAACCCGCCGCCCAAGGCGACCCGCCGGCAAGCGACACGTTCAACGCGAGCTACCGGGAAGAAGACCGAGATGCCGCTGATCCAAAGGCCCCCGGCGGCAGCCTTTGCCAACAAACCACAAGCCTGAAAACCGCGCTTCCCAGCAACCCGGCGGTGATTTTCAATGCGGCAAAATGCGCAGAAGAAGACGCCCGCCAGGGTGATGCAGCGTTGCTTCTGGCGGACTATGTGAAGCGGGCGCCAAACGCGCTGGACCGGGCAGATGCTGAGGCGCTCGCGCAAAGCTGGAAATCGCTTGCCGATCTTCCTGGCGACAACGGGCAAACAGTACGCCGCGATTTTGCCAACGCCAGCCGCTATCTCGACTATCGCCGCTACGATCGCGTCATTAGTGAGTACGAGGACGCCGCGAAGGCGATGCCCGACTTTGCGCAGACCGAGTGGCAACTCGGCCTTCTTTATGAAGCGTATGGCAATGTGGTCAAAACCCGAGAGCACTTTGCACGGTACCAGCAGCTTGAGAAGGACCCAGCACGCAACGCCGCAGCGACGGCTCACGTCGCCAATCTCGATCGCCGCCGCGCTGTCTATGACGCCAACGTCAGTGACGCGCAGGATATTCTTACCAACCTGCTGCTGTCTTCACTTGGCGTCAGCAACGAAGGCGCCAAGCACAAAGGCAAGCTGACGCATCGGCAACGGCGTTATGCCTCCTCGCGTTACAAGGAGGAGTCGAGGGCCACGGAGAAACTCTCCGAACCCTATGTTGAGAGAGAGCTCGACCGCGCGCGCCAGGACTTAGATGCGGCGGCCGATCTGTTTCCGCTTGGTCCTGAAGTGAACGAGATGCTTGCGCTGATCTGCCTCCAAGGCAATAACTGGCCTGAAGCCTATCGTAGCTACGATGCTGTCGCCAGTCAGGGATTTCCGGTATCGTTTTATGCACAGCAGCCGACTGGCGCCGATAACAAGCAGGTGAGGGCCGTAAAGGTTGAGGTGGGCGCCGATTCAATTCGAATCGTCACGCTCGCTGTCTACAATCCCAACAAAAAAATCTCCGAGCCGCCCGACCAGTCTGCGGGAGAAGATGACCTGGGCAATCTCGTCGTTTCCGCCAGCGTCCCTCCCGACCCAAATGCCGAGGCCGTCACTATCAAACCTGAAGACCTAAAAGGAATCGAAACGCAAAACAACTTCGTTGTGCTGAAAATGGCGAAGGAGAAGATCTACCTTGCCCCGCTCAACATGCTCTCAACTGTCCCATTCGAAGGCGGCGCGTCACGCACCTACGGCAACGAATACACACGCATGTTTATCCGCTACCTGGGATTTGAGGACGCCAAACTCGGAAAAGAAGGGATGACAACCGGAGAGAAATTCAAGCTTGGCTTCGAGATCGCGCGCATCGGCATGAGCGCTGCGATGATGGGAATTACTGGTCCAATGGCTTATGGCTCGGCGGTCCGCATGGTCCAGCTCATCCACGCATTGAATGTATTCCACGAAGTCGCACAGGGCGTGCGCGCGGTGAATATCACGGATGCCGCCATCAGCCTGGCCGATGACCTGGAGGAGACGCAAGAGACATTGGAACGAACAATGAGCGAGGAGCGCCGCGCGGTCGAGGGCATTCACTTCAAGTTCATTCCCGATGAGCCGGTACCGCTGAAATTCAAGGAAAAAGCATGAAAGTGGAGACTATCCTCTTTGTTTTCGCACTGCTCGCTCAAGACCGCAGCCGCAGTTCATGACTGCTGTGCTCTGTCATTGCAGTTCTGATAGTTTTGGTCATCTATGTGTTCCGCCAATCTTGAATACGGCATTGAGTCCCCCGCGCTTCATTCAACATGGCAAGTGTTTTCAGACTGGCGGGCGAGTGACCGCCGATGCTTCAGTAATAACTTGGTCAACAACCTGCACAACCTGCAAGAGGCGGATCATGCTGGTCAAATCGCGAGAAGGATTTGTGCTAATATGTGCTCCCGCCTCGCACCTCTTCTCAGCTATCCGCTTGGGCGACGGCCAAAATTTTGTGGCAAATTGTGGCAGTGGTAAATTTATGTGGGATTTCTCGGCTTCCTAGGATATTGCAGAATCAACAACTTACATGGAATCAATACGCCCAGTTGTCGGCGCCCCATCCTTGACGCGTTTTTTGCGTTAAGGGTGGGAGCGCAAATCCCCGTCCCCCTCTCGGGCGCGGAACACGCCGAAAGCCCCTGTCAACCCCTCCGTCCCCCGCACCCAACCCCATCCCCCTCATTCCAAGAAGATTATTTTCCTTCCCCATCTTGCCGGTTATTTCCGCCAAATCGCTAAAATGGTTTTAGGTAGCAAAACGGGGCGATTTCTTAATCGGAAGGCGGCCCGGGAATGGTGGCTAGGCATGACCGCCATCCCCGGGGCCGCCTGCTTTTTGCCCCTGCTTTGCAGGCGCTTGCCCAGACACCTCTGCGTAGGGTTGCACCGAAAGCGGGGCAAAACGCCTAAAAAATGCGCCGTAAGTCCTTATTATTGAAGATTTTATGATCTAACTCCTTTATTATCAAGGATTTAGACCCAGTACTAAATAGTATAAGTGATTGCAAACAAAGCACTTAAACCCAAAAAGGGGGTGGGGAGGAGGGTCTTAATGCAGCCCTGGATTTCGCGATATCGTGCCCAGGGGCGGAAAGCGCCACATCCATCGCCCTGCGCCCCTCGCCATACTGCTGTTCCCAAGGCCGCCGGCGCTCCGCGGCCGTCTGCTATACCTGAATCATGCCTCGCCTTGCCGCCCGGCGCGGCGTGCCTTGGCTCGCTCTCGCCCTGGCCGCCACCCTCCCCCTGTTGGCGCAGCAACCTCCGGACAACTTCCGCTGGGTCGATTTCCACTCCTCCAAGGATCAGAGCACCGTAGTTTGGGTCACCCGCTCGCTCACCATCGAAAAATGGACCGCCATCCGCGAAATCGGCGTCGAGTACGACGCCGCCCTCGTGATTACCAGCAACCGGCCCACCCCGCAATCGCCGCCGAGCGCCGACACGTTCAGCGTCTGGAACGTATCGCTCACCAGCCACATCGTGGCCCCGCTGCTCACCGGCGCAAACCTGCGCTGGTTCGATTGGGAGCGCTTCGCCGACGGCGCGCCGCCGGAGCTGCCCGTTCTTTACGACAACTGCGCCGACTGCGCCCCCAGCACCTACTTCACCTCATTTCACTACGACCTGCGCACGCACACCTGGACCACCCGCTGGATGACGGGTGGCCACGGCGTCCCGGTATGGAATGCCAAACCCCCCTCCGGCCTCAACTGGACGCAGGTCTACGCGGTGATGGCC
>JASHTU010000234.1 GCA_030040395.1 Acidobacteriaceae bacterium | reverse complement strand
CAGACCTGGAACCGGCCCCACAGATTCTGGCTTGAAAGGGCTTGGCTTCAGCCATGCCGCAGAACGGCCTTACGATCCCGGGCTTCAGCCCCCGACGGACGCCTTCGCAGATTCGACCGTATTCCCGCCGTTTTCTTGCACCCTCCTGGCGAGCCCACGCCCCCGAGCGAAGCCGCAGCGCCCGCCTTGCGAGCTAGCCTCGCCCACCGCACGCGCCCGGCAGCCCCGCGTCCAGCTCCTTCGACCTCGGCGCCAGAAAGCAACACGACGAACCGGAAATCTGAAAGCCGACCTAAGGGGAGTGATATCGTCCCGGGCATCAGGAGCGAGGCCCAAGTCATCCGTCATCCCCGGCCCCGAAATGCAAGGGGCCGGGGGTGCCCTCAGCGAATATTCAGCTCCTCGAGATCGTGGCCACCCGCCAAGTGGTCAGGGTCAGGACTAGATAAGGACGGAAAAGGCTTCGCGGCGAGGCCCGGCGGGACCAAGGAAGCGTAACCGTGATCACTGACAGGCTTTAGGTCTTGTATTACCTACTCGTTTCCAGATGCCCATGGAACCCGAGTGCTGGTTGAAAGACATCCGCGCATTCAGGGCGGAAAGGCAGTATGAGAATTTGGCAGAAACTGTTCCGAGCCGGCGCGACAACCGAGCCGAGACAGGTCCCTGCCGAAAGAGAAACCAGTCGCCCTGCCCCTGAATCTCCCTCGATCCATGAACTCGTCGAAAAAGGCGACTTGGAGGGGGTCAGGGCCCTGCTCGATGCCAGGCCCGGCGTGATTGACAGTACGGACAGCATCTGGAGCACCCCTTTGATTCTGGCCGCCGAAAGGGGCGACAAGGCCATGGCAGAGTTGCTTCTGGCCCGTGGGTCAGATCGAGAAAAGGCACGCATGGATGGCTACACGGCATTGCAGTTTGCAGCTTGGGAAGGCAACACGGAGTTCGTGGAACTCCTTTTGGCGAATGGGGCCCGCGTCAACAAGCTGACGTACCAAACGGCTTTGCATGTTGCCGCCCGAAGCAACAGGAAGGAAGTCGTCGACCTGCTGCTCGCGCACGGTGCTGATGCTTGGGCCAGAGACCCCAATGGAAAGACGCCTGCCGATTGGGCAGCCGAGGCTGGCCATAATGAGCTGGCGGATTTGCTGCGCGACCGTCAAGTTGCTGCTGCCGTTCTGGACTCTGACGATGCAGCGCCCTTGCCGGATGGCTGGGACGATGGCTGCGACGAGGTCTTCCTTCTAATGGCGACAGCCTGGGATGGAAAGTATTACTGGAGCTCCGACTTCATGACCATGGAAGTTATGGGCAAACTCGGGCCGCGTCTGGGCTCGCCTGCAGAAAGGGTGCGCAAATCCGAACTTGCGCGTCGTCAGTTGGACCGGTTACTGGAGGGTCCCATAGACAGAATCGAGCAAAATCTGCGGGCGTTTGCTTGGGCCGCCGCCATGCGGATCCTCCGAACACGGAATGCGTCTTTGTGCATGGCCTTGCTCTCGGATATGGAAGATATCGGCCGGAACAACAGGGCATCGCTATGCATCAATGTCCTCGCGTATGTACGCACCGGAACAGGGTCTCTAAACGTTGCATCCCGTTAGCGGCGAGACGCCGGCGGGCGGCCCAGGTCTGGGGAAACAATCTCAGCACGACAGCGGGAGCCGATCGCTGTTGAGAGACTGACGTGCACGACAGGCGCTTGTAAATCGCGGCCAACTGCACTCACGATAGACCGAGCCAAGGAGGCGTACCATGAGCTTCTTGCAAAGACTATTCGCGAAGCCCCGGAGCAGGGAGCAGCCTGTTGAAATCAGCGGCGGACCATTGTTTAGGGGAATTTACACGGGCCAGACTCTCGATGGACTGTGGGTGAGACAGGAGGCTGATGCCAGGAACGCCGTTACCGTCGCCACATGGTGCACGATGAAGGGAGCATCCGAAGAAATAGTGACACGAGCTCTTGCCGCAGATTATCGGGTTGTCCCGAATCGTTCTGGGGGCGATGGAGGCTGGTTTTGTATGTTCGGTCCAGAATGGTTAGACCCCCAATAGGGTCGGAGACGCATAAGCCGAACCAGCGTATCCAACCAGCAAGCCCGACTGACATCCCAGAGGTATGCACCGGGCGCGAAGAGAATCGACCATCAACTTTCCGGCATTGTACGCTCCTAAAGCGATGCCGGTCGACCGCCTATTCCGTGGCGATCACCGCAGGTAAGCAGCTCGATCTTTGCCAGCGGTCCGTCCACCAGCTGCTATCCGATAGACACGGCTTTCCCCGTGATCAGTACGGCCGGCGGGGCGGCCGGGCATCTCGCCGCCCAACCCGCCCAATCCCCAACCTCCGCGCCGCCGCCGACCCGCCGGCTCACCCCTTCAAGAAAATCTTCTCCCAATTTGCAGGCTATTTCGCGCCGGTCCACCGACGAAGCTTCTAGCCATTCAACAGCCGACCATCACCGGCCCCCTTTGATGAACACCAGCACTTCGCTCTTCGATACCGCAATCACCACGGCGTACGACTTCTAGAACTTGGGGTCGGCGCTGTTGGCGCGTGCGGCCGCATCCAATTCGGGCACGATGTTCAGCCCGGTCTTGGGCGGAAGCCTGAGGGCCAAGAAGGCATTCAGCCGGGGGCGGCCGGCCCGCCCTCGATTTCGGGAAGCCAGCAGCGCCACGAAATCGAGGCCCCATCCTTCGCTTCTGTCAGTCGCGCTCGAAGAGTTCTTCGTGGGTTCCGGTGCGTTCCAGATGAACTGTTTCAGCGGTTGCAGAGTAGATCAGCACCCAATCCGGTTCAACGTGCGCATCCCGATATCCGGCCCAGTTGAGCTTGAGCGGATGGTCTTTGTATTGCGGCGGCAAGGGCTCGCCCACGAGCAGAAGCTCAATCAGCTTTTTCAGCTTGTCGAGATTCTTGCCTTTCTTCTGAAGCCGCTTCACATCGCGGTGGAACTGGCTTGAATAGCTCGGCGAGTGCATCAGATGCCGAGCTTATTGAAGAGATCGGCGGCATCCTTGGCGTGATGCACTTCAACGCCCCTGGCGGTCTTGCGCAGGGTCTCGCGCGTGAGCTTGTTGGGCTTCAACTCGAACGGCAGCGCGTTCTCCTTTGCGACCCTGGTAAGAACGATGCGCATGACGTCTGAGATCGTGAGGCCCATCTCGTCGAGCACGGCGGCAGCCTTCTCTTTTACCTCAGCGCTGATTCGGGAGCGGACAACAGCGTTTGCAGCCATGCCAA
>JASHTU010000233.1 GCA_030040395.1 Acidobacteriaceae bacterium | reverse complement strand
AATGGCGGCGCTGGTGCGAGCAGCCTTTTCCAGGATCACCAGGTGGACATAGACACCAGCCTGGAAGGCTTGGCGCGCCTTGTGCCCGGCGGCGCGCCGGCGTGGCTGAGCGACGGATTGCACGACATGGAGACGGGAATCCACGCCTTCCAAAGCAGCTACCACGACCAGAGCGGCGAAGCGGCTGCGCGTCAACTGGCGCCGCTCTATCGCCAGGCGCTCAATCTCTACACAAGAGTCAAAGCCAGCAGCCTCGACCCGCAAGCAAAGGCCGGGCTCGAACTGGAGCTGGGCGCAAAAATCGATGAGTTTCAGACGGCGTTCAAAGACCTGCTGGGACTGGAGATGATGGCCTTCACTACAAGAGCCCGGGAAGCGGAGAGCGGCGGTAACGAGCGCGGCAGTACGGCCGAGGAGACGCCGCAGAGCGTGGTTCCGGGCGAAGAGTTCAGGGTGCGGGTGCACACCGCGGCCGCGGGCGAGGATGTGCGCGTAACGAAGACCTGGTTCGTGACCAACGACGGACCTTCCCAAGACGACGCGTCGTGGACCGTAGGCGAGCCCAGCACGGCGCAATCGGACAACGCGACGGACGCGATCTACACCATGCGCGTACCCGAGGACGCCGAACCGACCAAGCCGTACTTCACCCGGCCCTCCACCGAGCAGCCGTACTACGATATTTCGAATCCGAGATGGCGCGAGCGCTCTTTCACGCCTTATCCGCTGGCGGCGTGGGTGGAGTTCAGTTTCGACGGCGTACCCATCCGGCTGGGAAAAATAGTGCAGACGCTCCAGCGCGTGACCGGCCCGGGGGGCTTTTATGAGCCGCTCGTGATTACGCCGGCGATCGGCGTGGACGTGGAGCCGCAGGCGCGGATTCTGCCGCTCGACGGCTCGGCGCTGCCGGTGCAGGTAACCGTTCATGCGCTGGCCGCCGCGGATGGGACCGTGGAGCTGAAGCTGCCCGCGGGCTGGCGCTCAACGCCCGCCGAGACGCCGTTTCATTTGGCTGGAGCGGGCGAAACGGCCCCGCTGATCTTTTCCGTGACGCCGGTCAACGCCGGCCCCGGTGCCTACCCGATTGACGCCGTCGCGCAAGTGGGAGGGCGCAGTTACGGCGCCGGCTGGCATAACGTGAGCTACGCCGGACTGCGGCCCTACAATCAATATCTGACCGCGGCATTGAAGACGCGCAAGGTGGACGTGAAGATGGCGCCGGGGCTGCGCGTGGGCTACGTGATGGGCACCGGCGACCTGGTTCCCGAAGCCATCCAGGAGCTGGGCGTGACTCCGCACCTGCTCTCCGCGCAAGAATTGGAATCTGCCGATCTCTCCGCATGGAATGTGATCGTGATCGGCATCCGCGCTTACACCAACCGCCTTGAGCTGGCCGCCGTGGAACCGCGGCTGGAGGAGTATGTCCGGCAGGGTGGAACGTTGGTGGTGCAATACCAGAGCAGCACGTTTCCCGCTCCGCTGCCGCTGGCCATGGGCCGCGTTCCCGACCGCGTCGTTGACGAGACTGCGCCGGTGAAGCTGCTCGATCCCGCGAACCCGTTGCTCAGTTGGCCCAACAAGATCGCCAGCGCCGACTTCGACGGATGGGTCGAAGAGCGCGGCCATGCCTTCCTCGATAGCTGGGACTCCGGCTACACGGCGTTGACCGAGACCGCCGATCCCGGCCAGGACCCGCAACGCGGCGGCCTGCTGGTGGCGCACCCCGGTAAGGGAACCTATATTTATGTCGCCTACGCGCTCTATCGCCAATTTCCCGAGCTGGTCCCGGGCGCATATCGGCTGCTGGCGAACTTGCTGAGCGCGGGCATGGAGCCTTCCTCCGGGGCCGAGCGAGCGCAAACCCAGCCGCAAACCCAGCATTGATAGAACGCGCTTTCGCGCGGCGTTTTCGTCCAGACTCCAAAGCCCCATTTCCGCCAGGCAGCGGTCGGAGGCAACAAGGAGATTGCTCCCGTGCGGGCGAGCGCACCGCTGCGCAATGTGAAAATTCCGAGAATTTTTGCCGCCTGAAGCGCGCCAATCCGGCTCACATCCCAAGTAAAAATTAAGTAAATTCGTCATCTATTCACAAAACTTTGCGAGGCTGGGATGCGGAGACGTTTGCGAAGATTTCTTTCGCGATTTCTTTTCCGGTGATCGCAATCGCTCTCCGCGTAATCAGTGGGGGTTCGCCGCGTTCTCATTTTCAGTTTTTGTTGTGTGCGAGAGCACTGTGCGCGCTCCCAAGTTAGCAGGCGCTGTTCTCATCCAACATAACCCCAGAGGAAAAGAGAGGCCCAATGAAATTAAGTAAGGTAACGGCGATCGCGGTGCTCGCGGCCGCCGGTCTCGTTGTTTCTTCCGCCCAAACCAGCGATCCGGCGCCGCAGGCTGGTCGCCCCCACAGAGCCCGAAGAGAACAGACTCCTCCGCCGCCTTCGGTCGAGGACCAGATCAACGCGTTACGCCAACAATTGCAGAGCCAGATCGACAGCTTGAAGGATCAACTCAACAACAAGGACGCGCAGTTGCAGCAGGCGCAGCAGGCCGCGGCCGCGGCGCAGGCGGCGGCCGAGAAAGCGCAGGCGGCGGCCGACGACCAGCAACAGGCGCTCTCTGCCAATACGGCCGCTGTCAACACTCTGCAGTCGTCCGTGTCTGACATGAGAACTGCCAACGCGGCGGCCGTTTCTTCATTGACTGAGCAAACCACGGCCATCAAGCAGGCCATCGCCAATCCCGACGCCATCCAGTACAAGGGCATTACGATCTCGCCCGCAGGCAGCTTCCTGGCGGGTGAAACTGTGTGGCGGAGCGGAGCGACCGGCGGCGACATCAACACGCCATTCACCGGCGTTCCTCTTCAGAACTCCGATGCCGCGCAGTTGACCGAGTTCTACGGTTCAGGCCGTCAGTCGCGCGCGGCCGTCCGAGCCGTGGGCGTACTGGACAACATAACCTTGACCGGCTACTACGAGGCTGACTGGTTGAGCTCCGGCACCACCTCCAACAACAATCAGTCGAACAGCTACACCATGCGCCAGCGCCAACTGTGGGCCGACGCCAAGCTGAGTGACGGATGGGACTTCTCCGGCGGCCAGGGATGGTCGTTAGCCACCGAGACCACCCAAGGCCTTACGCGTGGCACGGAAATTTTGCCGGCCACCATCGATGCGCAGTACGAAGCCGGCTTCGTGTGGACGCGGCAATACAGCTTCCGTGTCAGCAAGGACTTCGGCAGGTCGTTCTTCATGGGCCTATCGGCGGAAAATGCCGAGACGCTGAACCCCTCCGGGCAGGGTCTGCCGAGCAATTATCTGTTTGGCTCTACCGGAACCAACGGCGGGCTTTACAACACCGGATCGAACTACTCCTTCAACCTGGCGCCCGATATGATCGCCAAGATCGCCATCGAGCCGGGCTGGGGCCATTGGGAGCTGTTCGGCATCAGTCGTTTCTTCCGCGACCGCATTTATCCGACGGGCGCAACGCCGTACAACAGCACCGTGGTGGGCGGCGGCGCGGGCGCCGGTTTCCGTGGACCGCTTTTTAACAACAAGCTCAGCATCGGTCTGAAAGGCCTCTATGGCGAGGGTGTGGGCCGATATGGTTCTTCGACCATTGCCGACATCACCCTCCGTCCCGACGGCACTATCTCTCCGTTGCACGGCTTCTCCGGTCTGAGCACAGTGGAAGTGAATCCGACAGCGCGGCTGAACCTCTACTTCAACTACGGCGGCGACTACATTGGCCGTGATTGGACGCTCAACAGCTCGGGCTCGGAGGTTGGCTACGGCACCTACGGGGCCAACATGTCAGGCTGCTCGGCTGAGACTGACAACTCGACCGCAGGCGCCGGGGGCGCGGCTCCCGTCGCTCCGGCCAACTGCAGCGGCAGCACCAAAGACGTGCAGGAGTTCACTGCCGGCTACTGGTACAACATCTACGCGGGGCCCAAGGGGCGGCTGCGCCAGGGCATTCAGTACAGTTGGATTCGCCGCGATCTTTGGTCCGGCGCGGGTGGAACGACCAACCCCGGCGGCGGCGCCAACGGCGAGGACAACATGGTCTTCACTTCCTTCCGTTACTATCTGCCGTAAGCCGCTCGCCCTCCGGCCCGGCAAACAAAAAGGGGCAACCCGCACATGCGGGCTGCCCCTTTTCACTTTCTTGCGGGTGAGTTACTCCGCTGCGGCGGCTTCCACGGGCCTGGTCTGCGCCACAGTCCAGTCGGGCGCGCCCACCTTGAAGCGCGCAAACCGGCGCACGGTGATGTTCTCGCCCAGCTTGGCCACCTTTTGCGCGATCAGCTCCTTGACGCTCACGGCCTGATCCTTGATAAACGGCTGCTCGAGCAGGCAAACCTCCTCGTAGAACTTCGCCATTTTGCCTTCCACGATCTTCTCGATGACCGCGGCGGGCTTGCCGGTGGCGGCGGCCTGCGCGCGGTAGATATCCTTTTCGCGCTCCAGGTCCTGCGCGGTCACGTCCTCGGGTTTCACGTAACGCGGATCGCTGGCGGCGATGTGCATGGCGATGTCCTTGAGCAGCTCCTGGAAATCGCCGGTGCGGGCCACGAAGTCGCTTTCGCAGTTCAACTCGACCATGACGCCGATTTTGCCGCCGGCATGAATATAGGCGCCCACCGCGCCCTCATTGGTGGCGCGCGAGGCTTTCTTCTGCGCCGAGGCCATGCCCCGCTTGCGCAGCACCACGAAGGCCGCTTCGATGTCGCCTCCGGCCTCCTGCAGGGCCTTGAGGCACTCGCCCATGGGCGCGCCGGACTTTTCGCGCAGGTCCTTCACCAATTTCGCATCAATCTTTCCAGTCACAGTGGTCATCTCTCATTTCCCGGCTAATGTGCAGCCTTATCGAGG
>JASHTU010000232.1 GCA_030040395.1 Acidobacteriaceae bacterium | reverse complement strand
AGTCGGGTCCGGCGATGCTGACGGGAACGCCGGGGGCACGCGATTTCTCACTCCGCGCGTGCTTCGGCGTTTACTATAACCGCGATCAGGAAGAGCAGTCGCTGCAGAATCTCAAAGACCCGCCCTTCATGATCATTTCCGAGGGCGCGTCGAGTTTCGGCGGCAGCCCCTCGTTGGCCAATCCTTTCGCCGACGTGTCCGGCGCCGGAGCGATGACCAATCCGTTCCCGTACGCGCCGGTGAAGGCCAACGCGGCCATCGCGTGGATGAACTATCTGCCCCTCCAGCTGGCCGCCTTTGCGCCGTCGTACGACGTTCCCTACACCTACAACTTCAACCTGAACGCGCAACGCGCGCTCAACTCCCGGCTGGTGGCGGAGGTGGGTTACGTGGGCTCGGTGAGCCGCCGGCTTGCCTCGTGGTATGAGGGCGACAACATCACCGCGACCGGCCATGCGGCGTGCGTCTCCGATCCCATGTGCACCGCCTACGCGAGCAGGGTGCACCTGCTCTTTCCGCAGTACACGGCGCAGCCGGCCACCGTCCCCGGCAATCCTTTCGGGCTACCGTACGGCACCCCGTACTACATTTCGGTGGCGGAGCAGAACACCGAAGGCGCGTCGAACTACAACGCGCTGCAGGCCAGCCTCATCCAGGCGCCCGCGCACGGACTCGAATTCACGCTCGCCTACACCTACGCGCACGCCCTCGACGACGCCTCAGGATACGAAAGCGCCGTGGGCCGCGAAGGCCGGATCAGGAACTATGTGCCCGGCTTCCAATACCTCAACTACGGCAGCTCCGACTTCGACGCGCGCCAGCGACTGTCGGCGGCTTACGTTTACAACCTGCCCGCGCCTGCGCTGGCAGGGGCAAATCCAGCGTTGCGCGCGGCTTTTTCCGGTTGGGGCGTGGGCGGCCTGACGGTGCTGCAGAGCGGCTTCCCAGTGCAGGTTTATGAGCCGAGCGACCGCTCACTGTGGTGCGACGGCTACAGCTACTTCGGCTGCCCGGACGCGCCTGAAACCACCAGCTTCCACTTTGCCCGGCAGAACGTGCGCAGCGCCGGCAACCGGTATTTTGACACCGCGGCTTTTTCGTCCGAGCCTTTGGGCACATTCGGCAACACGCCGCGCAATTTCTTTGCGGGCCCGGGCTTCAACTACACCAATTTGCAGCTTTCCAAGAATCTCTACTTCAACGCCGACCGCAGCCGCTATCTGCAACTGCGCATCGAGGCCTTCAACGCGTTCAACCACGCCAACTTTGCGAATCCGAGCGGAAACTTTTTAAGCGGCAGCTTTGGGCAGGTCACGGGAGTGGACCACTCTGCCGACCCCAACGGCGATCCGTCGCCGGGGCGCGACCTTCAACTGGCGGGAAAGGTGAATTTTTAGAGCTTACGCCGGGGGGGCGTAGGCAACACGCCCTTCGCTGATGGTCCAGCAGACTTTACCCTGCATGGTCCAGCCGTCGAAGGGCGTGTTTTTTGCCTTGGATTTGGATTCCGTGGCGCGGAAAGTCCACTCCACCTTGGGATCGAAGACGACCACATCGGCAAAGCTGCCCACGGCCAGCGTGCCGCGGCCCTTGAGGCCCAGAAGCGCCGCGGGCTGCGCGCTGAGCAGGCTCAACACGCGGCCCAAGGACATTTTCCACTCGCCGTGCAGCCAGCGCAGGCACAAGCCGAGCGCTGTTTCGAGACCGGTAATGCCATTGGGCGCGAGCTCGAACTCGATCTCTTTTTCGTGGGTGGCGTGGGGTGCGTGATCGGTGGCGATGGCGTCCACTATGCCGTCGAGAATGCCTTCGATCATGGCGTCGCGGTCGGCGGCCGAGCGCAGGGGCGGATTCATCTTGGCGTGGGTGTCGTAGAGGCCCACGTGCTCCTCGGTAAGCAGGAAGTGGTGGGGCGCCACTTCGCAGGTGACGCGCAGGCCGTTGCGCCGCGCCTGCCGCACGGCGTTGAGCGCGGCGGCCGTGGAGGTGTGCGCTACGTGGAGATGGGCGTGGGCGTCACGCTGTTCGGCGACGAGGCGGATGTCGCGCTCGACGAGCGCCGATTCGGCCTCAGCCGGCATGCCGCGCAGCCCCAGCTTGAACGAAACCGGCCCCAGGTTCATGCTCGCGCCCTGGGTCATGCGCGTGTCTTCGGCGTGCTGGATCACGGTGAGGCCCACGCGCGCCGCCGCAGCCAGCGCCTCGCGCATGGCGCTGTCTTTGAGAATGGGCCGCCCGTCGTCAGTGACGGCCACCGCGCCCGCAGCTTTGAGCGCCGCGTAGTCGCTGATGGCTTCGCCTTTGGACCCGCGCGTGGCCGCGGCAATGGGAAAGACGCGGACGTGCGCGCCGCGTTCCGGGGATTGCATCCAGCGGGTGATGTCCGGCGAGTCGTTGACCGGCGTGGTGTTGGGCATGGCGGCCACGGCGGTGAATCCACCTGCGGCCGCAGCGGCCGTGCCGGTGGCGATGGTTTCCTTGTAACCCTGGCCCGGCTCGCGCAGGTGAACATGGATGTCGATGAGGCCGGGAGCAACAATGAGGCCCGCGGCGTCCAGCGTCTCGACGCCTTCGGCATTCTTCAGCTTGCCCGGACTGGCAATCTCCGCCACGCGGCCGTCTTTGAGCAGTAGATCCTTGAGCCCGTCCACGCCAGCCGCGGGATCGAGCAGGTGTCCGCCGCGAATGGCCAACGCCGTCATGGGCGGCCTCCATTCTCGTGCTTGAGCGCCCGCTCAATGACCGCCATGCGGATGGCGACGCCGTTGGTCACCTGCTCGAGGATCGCCGACTGCACGCCGTCGGCGACGCCGGCGGTGATTTCCATGCCGCGGATGATGGGGCCGGGGTGCATGACGAGCGCGGCGGGCGCGTGCGCGGCCAAACGCTGGCCGGTAAGCTGATAGCTCGCCTTATATTCGTCGAGATCGAGTTGCAAGCCGGAAAGGCGCTCGGCCTGGATGCGCAGCATCATCACGGCCTGCGATTGGCCCAGCGCGGCGTCGAAGTTGCGCTCGATGGCCACGCCGGCGGCGGCATGCGCGGCGAGGTCGGGCAAAAGCTGGACGGGCCCGCACAGCAGCACGCGCGCGCCGAGCCGCGGCAGGAGCAGCATATTGGAGCGCGCCACGCGGCTGTGCAGGATGTCGCCAACGATGGCGACCGTGACGCCGGAGAGCGTCTTTTCATCCACGCCCTCGACGCCTGGTCTGAGGTGCGCGAGCAGGGTGCGCAGATCGAGCAGCGCCTGGGTGGGGTGTTCGTGCATGCCATCGCCGGCGTTGATCACGGGCAGGCGGGTGGAGGCTTCAAGCAGCCACGCCGCGCCCGACGAGTTGTGGCGCAGAATGATGGCTTCAGCGCCCAGCGCGCGCAGGGTGAGACCGGTGTCTTTGAGCGACTCGCCCTTTTCGATGCTGGAACTGAGGTTGGAAACCAGCGTGGTGTCGGCGCCCAGGGCTTTGGCCGCCAGCTCGAAGCTGGTTCGGGTGCGCGTCGACGATTCGTAGAAGAGCAGCGCCAGCCGCCGCTTCAAGAGGATGCGGTCACGCACCAGAGGGTCCATGCGCTCGAGTTCGGCAGCGCGGGCGAGCAACCGGCTCACGCCTTGGACGCTGAGGTCGAGCACGGAGAGCATGGATCCGGGGTTATAAGGAAATCGGGGTTCCGGTAGGGGCGGTGTGAACAAGGTGCGGCGTGCGGCGGTTGCGGTCGGAGTCATGTGTTCAGATTCCAGCTTCCAGCTCTTAGCTGCGGTGCGGCAAATCGATTCGCTTTCGCTCTGTTCGGGGGATTGCGGAGCACGTCGGAAAACGCGGAGTTTGAGGGGGCAGCGCCCATAAGCTTGCTTCTTATTCCACTTTCTCCACCAGCAGCACCTGCTCCGAGTCGTCGACTTCGTGAAACTTGACCTCGATGATCTCGCGGCTGCTGGTGGGCACGTGCTTGCCGACATAGGTGGCTTCGATGGGCAGCTCGCGATGGCCGCGGTCGATGAGCACCGCCAGTTGCACGCGGCGCGGGCGGCCGTGGTCGAAGAGCGCGTCGAGAGCGGCGCGCGCGGTGCGGCCCGTGTAGAGCACATCGTCGCAAAGCACCACGTCGCGGCCCTCGACATCGAAGCCGATGGAACCTGGCGTGACCACCGGCCGGATGTCCGCCGTGGACAAATCGTCGCGGTAAAACTGAATGTCGAGCATGCCCGTATCGACGGGACGCTTTTCGATGTTGGAGATAAGCTTGCCCAACCGCTCAGCCAGCGGAATGCCGCGGCGCTTGATGCCGATGAGGGCCAAATCCTCACTACCGTTGCTTTTTTCCACGATTTCATGCGCCAGCCGCACCAGGGTGCGTTCGATTTCTGAGGCTGACATGAGGCGGCCCTTCACGCGCAAGCTGGACTTGGATTCAGTTTCGCTCATTGCATTGGCTCTTGCCGGATGATACGAGGGGCTGCCGCCTCAGGGCAAGCTGTGGAGAAAGAGTGCAAAGACAGCTTCCAGGCTCTAGCTCCCAGCCTCTAGCCTGTCGGTCATAGGATTCGGCTTGGTCCTGTCGCGGAGTGTGATTCTGTCCCAAGGCCAAGGCGCGTCTCTCGGCGCCACGCCGGGAAAATCCAGGGGCTAGAAGTTACAAGCTGGCAGTTTAGACTTCCGGCCGCCGTTTTTTGATCTGCATGCGCGCGCCCAAGGCCCCGCCGGCGATGGAGAAAAGCAGCAACGCCGCGGTGAGCAGCGCCATGCCGCACAAAAACGAGGCGGCGCGTCCCTCGGGCGAGAGGAGCATGGTCTTGAGCAGATTGATGGACTGGGTATCGGCGCCCATGGCGGTCCATTCGCTCACCTGATGGCTGACGCTGGTTTCCCAAAGGTCGTCGAAGATTTTGCCTTGATGCAACCAGAAGCGCATGGCGTAGAGGGTAAAGGCGGTGGTGGCCGCGGCGATCCATCCGCCCACGATGCCGGTGACCAGGCCGATGCGCGCGCCGGCGCCGGTGGTGATCCACGGTGGCCGCCGGGTGCGCGTATACAAGCTGACCACCCATGCGCTGGCCAGGGGCATGAGCAAAAACCCCAGAAAACTCAAGGGAGAAAAGAAGGAGCACAAAACACCCGCCGGTACGGCCAGCGCCAGCGCTGACCGCAACGCCGGCTTCCAAGCAATGCTGCCTGCGTCGCGCACCACCTCGTTCCAGCGGACAGGCTGGTCCCCCTCTGCAGCCGCTTCCGCGCTGTAGACAAGCTGAGGCAGCCCGCAGACGGGACAGAAACAAGCCCCCGGCTGCACCGCCTGGTGGCAGCGGTTGCAGGTTAACTCCATACCTAAAAGCCTATAGTATTCTCCATCGCGCGGGGTGAAAATTGACGCGCCGGGTTGGAGAGGCGGGCGCAAGGCCGGCTGCCGGGCGCTTCTGTTGATGGTTGAAGAAGCCGGCGCCACAACGGGCCCGGTGCTTCCCACCTTGGGGAGGGTGGTGAGGCCGACGCGGAGACGGGGTGGGGAGCGTGTTGTTTCCCCCCAACGATTTTGAGCTGAAAAATGGCTGGAAAGCTTATCGCGCCGGTGGAGCAATGCCGAGCAGGCCGCGCGCAATCTCAGGAAATTCCCGCGACCTTGTCCTTATGAGTCACGCCTTTCCGGCGCAGCCTTGCAGTGCGCCAGATTT
>JASHTU010000231.1 GCA_030040395.1 Acidobacteriaceae bacterium | reverse complement strand
ATTCGAGCACCAGGCGCGGAACTTCGTGCTTCTCGGCAAGCTGTTCCAGAACGTCCTGGGCCGTGGAAACGGTCTTGCCTTTGCCGCGAACAGATGGCGGCTGCAAGCCGAGGTGGGTGAAGAGCACCACGCCAAGCTGCTTGGGCGAGTTGATGTTGAAGCGCTGCCCGGCCAGCTCGAAGATACGCTCGCCCACGCGGTTGATCTCGGCGGCGAAGCGCTTAGAAAGTCCGTCGAGGACCCCGGTATCGATACGCACGCCGGCCCGTTCCATGTGGAAAAGCACCGGGGCCAGTGGCAGGTCAATTTCGCGGTAGACGGGCTCTAGAGCTGCCTTCTCAACCTCAGCGCGCAGCGCGGGTGTCAGCGTATGAATGGCGGCGGATTTGGCCGCGATGGACCCCGGCGGCGTCTGGCCGTTGCGGGCGGCAATATCGGCCAGTGTTTGCGTCGCGTGTGTGGGGTTCAGCACGTAGGAGAGCAGCATCAGGTCGTCTACCGCGCCGCGCAACTCGACGCCGAGACCGTGCAAGACGTGCAATGCGAGCTTCAGGTCGTGCGTGCGTTTGGGGATTTTGGGGTCTTCGAAAAGGGCGCGCAAATCCGCCATGAGGGGAAGGCAAATGGCTCGGTTCGGCTCTGCGCACACGCCCATACTCGACCGGGTTTTGCGTTCGGCGGCCTCGACGGCGTCGAGCAAAGAAGGCGCGGGCGGCGCTTCCTCGTCCGATTCTGGAGCGGTGGGCTCGGCGGCGTCGAGAGCGAAGGCAAATCCCGCGGCGCCGGCGGCGTGAACAAACGCAGCGAGCTGCCCGGCTGTCGGCTCTTCGATGATTTCCACCGAAGGCCCGCCCTCCGCAGGAGCCAGATCGCGCAACAGCGAAGTGAACTCGAGTTCGGTAAACAACGCGCGGCAGGCTTCGAGATCGGGCGACTGAGTTTCGAGCGACGTCAAATCAAGATCCAGCGGCACATGGCGGTCGATGGTGACCAGCTCCTTCGACAGCAGCACAGCGTCGCGATTTTGTTGGAGGGAATCGCGGTAACTCTTGCGCTTCACTTCGTCGGCGC
Source organism: Acidobacteriaceae bacterium (assembly GCA_030040395.1). Classification (GTDB taxonomy): domain Bacteria; phylum Acidobacteriota; class Terriglobia; order Terriglobales; family Acidobacteriaceae; genus Telmatobacter. The sequence continues at coordinate 15,907 of JASHTU010000231.1, read as the reverse complement.
GGTCGAGGACCGATTCAACGCTTCCGAATTCGACGATAAGATCGACACTGCCCTTATCGCCGATCCCGGGCGCACCGGGAATATTGTCCACGGTGTCGCCGCGCAGCGCCATCACGTCGATCACCTTCTCGGGCGGCACGCCGAGCGTTTCGGTGACTTTGGCGGGATCGAGGATCAGGTTGTCTTTTTGCGGGTTAAGAACCTTCACCTGCGCCGTGACCAATTGCATCATGTCCTTGTCGCCGGAGACGATGAAGACTTCGTGACCGCGCTCGGCAGCCTCGCGGGCCAGCGTGCCGATGACGTCGTCGGCCTCAAAGCCCTCGGCCTCGAGGATGGGAATGCGCAGCGCTTCAAGCGAACGCCGTATGTACGGGACCTGACGGCGCAGGTCCTCAGGCATGGCTTCGCGCTTGGCTTTATAGCCTTCGTAGCCCACTTCCTCAAAGCACTTGGTTTTGGAGTTCCATTTCTTCAGCGACTCGATGGCCTTGGCGCGGTCGTCGCGAAACACCGCGCCACTCACATCGAAGACAGCCGCGAAGTATTTGGGAGCAAAGTCCTGGCGCAGTTTTTTGACCATATTGACGAAGACGTAGGTAGCCGCGGTGGGCAATCCGTTGCGCGTCGACATGGGCCGCGACCGCTGCATGGCGTGATAGGCGCGAAAGATAAACGACATGGCGTCGAGCAGAAAAACGGGCGGCTTGGCTTGGTCAGGCACGGTAGAGAGTGTAACAGTCAGCGGTGGTTGGTGATCGGCGATTGGCGCCAGCTGATTGTAGTTACGCGATGAACATGCAGTCCCCGTAGCTGAAGAACCGGTAGCGCGCCTCGACTGCGTGGCGATAGGCGGCCAGCATCTGATCGCGCCCGGTAAGGGCGCTCACCAGCATCAGCAGGCTCGATTGCGGGAGATGGAAGTTGGTGAGCAGCGCGCGCACCAGGCGGAACTCGAAGCCCGGAGAGATGAAGATCTCCGTCGCGCCGGCGTGCGGATTGAGCTGTCCCGGCTCCATGCGCCGCGCAATGGATTCAAGTGTACGGACTACGGTGGTGCCCACGGCTACGATGCGCCGACCTTCGCGCGCGGCGCGGTTCAGCGCATCGGCGGCGGGCGCGCTTAGCGTGTAGCGCTCGCGGTGAAGGCGCACCTCGTCCACGCGCTCCGCGCGAATGGGCGCGAAGGTGCCCAGGCCCACGTGAAGGGTGACGTGCGCTATCTCCACTTCTCGGGCGCCGATCGCTTCGAGGGTTTGCGGCGTGAAATGCAGGCCGGCTGTAGGCGCGGCCACCGAACCCCGTTCGCGCGCGTAGACCGTCTGGTAGCGCTCGCGGTCCGCGGCTGCATCCGCCCGATGAATGTAGGGCGGCAACGGGACGTGGCCGATGCGATCGAGGATCGCGAAGAAATCCTCCACCGGCGCGAATTCGAGCAGGCGCTCGCCGAATGGGCCGCGTTCGAGCACCTCGGCCGTGAGCACGACTTCGCCTGCCGGCGCGGGAAACACCAGCCGCTCGCCATTCGCGATCTTTCGTCCCGGACGCACCAGTGCGCGCCATTGGTTCGCTTCAGCGGCCGGCTCGGTCAGCATCACCTCAATGCGTCCCATGGGTTTCTCGCGCTCGCGGCGGAGCGTGCGGCGGGCGTAAAGGCGCGCGGGAATCACTCGGCTATCGTTGAGGACGAGCAAGTCTCCAGCGTTGAGCAGCGACGGAAATTCCCCAAACCGGCTGTCGCGCACCGTGCCCGTGGCGCGATCCATCAGCAACATGCGACTTTCGCCACGCTCCGGCGGAGGCTGCTGCGCAATTAACTCCTCGGGCAAGCTGTAATCGAAGTCTGCGACGCGCAGACCCGTCATACTCCGGCCTTCTTCGACGGCTCCGCTCATGCGCCCGCCTTCCCGAAATAAGCAAGAGCGTGCAGCCGGGCGCGCTCGATGGCGGCATTGAGTTCCTCGCGCTTGAGCTCAAATTGCTCCGGCGCGAAATCGACCGGAACCGAAGTGCGCCGCGCCCAACTCACCACAATGCGCGTGAACGGCTTGGGAATCAGAAAGCGGTCCCAGGAGCGCGCCGTCCACGCGCGCTCGGGCTCCAAATGAAAGGCGCCGATGGGCGCGCCGGTAAGTTCAGCCAGCTTGATGGGGCCCATCTTGGTGCGATAGATGGGCCCGCGTGGGCCGTCGGCGGTGAAGATGGCCGGACCGCCGTCTTCAAGCACCTGCTTTAATCCCAGCAACCCTTCATGCGCGCTCCGCGAACTGGAGCCGCGCACGGCGCGAAAGCCGAAGAGGCGCAAGACGCGCGTCACCAGTTCGCCGTCGAAGCTGCGGCTGATAAGGATGGTGGCATGGGTGCGGCGAAAGTAGACGGTGCAAGGCAGCACGCACTGGTGCCAGAAGCAATAAATTTCGGAACCGGCGCCCGCGCCAAAGGGCAGCGCGATGGCGCCTTCCTCAGCGATGGTTTCAAAGCTCCAGGTGAGGCTGATGATGCGCAGGAGCGCCCAGACGAGGCGCGGGACGAAAGCGAGGACGAGCCGTTGCCCAAGGCTGAAATGCGTTTCGCCAGGTCCATGGCTGGCTTGGTCCGCAGCGCTCATCGGGTCGATTGTAGCGGAGCCAGCGGGTATCGGCGAGTAATAGCTCCCGCGGGCCAAGGCGCCAGAAACACTGAGATGGACATCGGCAAATTCTGTGCGCCCTAAGTGCGAATAAGGCTTCGGGCGATCGAGTCCAGCACCCCATTCAAAAAATTGATCGACTCCGCCGCCGCGTAGCGGCGGCCGATTTCCAGCGCCTCATTGATCACGATTGGGAACGGCGTCTCTTTGAAGCCCAGCATCTCCGCCACGGCCATGCGCAACAGATTGCGATCGACTGCCGGCATGCGCTCCAGCCGCCAGTGCGCGGAGTGGGCGGCGATGAGCGCATCGATTTCCTCGCGACGCGCCACGGCCACGCGAAACAAATCTTCAGCGAAGCCGCGCACTGAAGGCTCGGCTTCATCGCCCGCTTTCCAGAACGTAGCGCGCACCTCGTCGGCGCTCTGCTTGCCCATCTCGGCCTGAAACAGCATCTGCATGGCCAGTTCGCGCCCTTTGCGACGCCTGGAGCCATGGTGCGTGGCGGCGCTCAAACGGCGCCGCCTTCGGCCCGAAGTTTTTGCCGCAAACTCACCATTTCAATAGCTGCGGCAGCGGCTTCAAATCCCTTGTTTCCACTCTTGACGCCGGCGCGGTTGAGCGCCTGCTCCAGGGTCTCGCAGGTGAGCACGCCAAAGCTGTGCGGAATGCCGGTTTCTTGCTGCGACTGTCCGATTCCTCGCGCAACTTCGTTGTAGATGGCCTCGTAATGCGCGGTTTCTCCCCGCAACAGGCAGCCGAGGGTCACAATCGCGTCCACTTGCCCGCGGTTAGCGATCGTGCGCGCGGCCGCGGGGATCTCCCATGCGCCGGGCACGCGCGCCACTTCAATGTCGTCGCGCTGAGCGCCGCTACGCAACAGCGCATCGAAGGCGCCGTCGAGCAGCCGTTCGGTAATCACCGCATTCCAGCGCGAGACAACGATGGCGAACCGCATTCCCGCCGCGGAGAGATCGCCTTCAAGGGTGATCGGCTTGCCCTTAACCGGGTCGCTCCAGGCCCAGAATCCAAATTTGAAACCCGGGGACGGCTCAACCAAAAACATGCGCGCCTTCCAGTCTGTCTCTTCGACGGGCGAGATCCGGGCCGCGGCGGTGTCGCCGCCCTGCGCGCGCAGCCAGCTCTCCGCGGCCTGGTGAGCTGCGTCGAGCGCGGTCACTTCGACGAAAACATCGGCGGCATAGGGCATGCGACCATCGACAAATTCAAGCGCGCCCGAGGGAGCCCAAAAAGCCGCGCCCCGGGAATCCGCCGTTTTCCAGCCCTTGCCGGCGGCCAGACCCAGCGCTGTGCAAAAACTTGCCAACTGGTCATAGACCTCGACGCTGCCCACAGGCCGCAAGAACGCGATTCCCTTGATCATGCTTCGATTCTAACGTTCGCAGCAAAGTTCGAAGCAGGCCTTACGCCAGCTTCCAGCCCAGGCGTCGGGCCCGGCGCAGGCGGCCGGGCGAGAGCGGCTGATGCGGTTGCGCGGCTGCAAGCCCGATCCACAGCTTGCCCACCGGCTTGGCGCCCAACATCCGGGCGGTGAGGCGCAAGGCGCGCGCTGCGCCGGTGGCCCAGGGGATCAGGAACCCGGGCATGGCCGATGACGCCACGAGCACCGCTTTGCGCGGCTGCCGTTTGACGCGCGGCCGGGGCGCATTTTGTCCCCACGGCCAGTAACCAAAGCCGACCAGGCGCTCCATCCACCTGCGGAAGATCGCGGTGACGTTGTAGCAGTTGACCGGCGAGCCCAGCACGATGGCGTCGGCGGCCTCGATTTCCTGGAGGATTGGCTCCAGATCGTCGATTTGCAGGCATTTGCCCCGCTGCTCGCCGGGGGTTTGCATGCACTCGCGGCAGTTGCGGCAGAATTCGATGTGCTGCTCGGTGAGGTAGACCACATGGGTCTCCGCGCCGCGTTCGCGCGCGCCTTCAAGAATGATCTTGACCGCACTATCGATCGTGCCGCCCCTGCGGTAGCTGCCTATGATCGCAACCACCTTGCTGTTCATCGATTGCCTCCTGGGGCTAGGCGCAGAGTACCGCTTCGGGAGCGGGCGGCGCTGTGACGGCGCTCGCAGCCCGGGGCGCAGGCCGCTGGGCGAGCGCGCATCCTGATATTCTCTACTTGTGACTCACTCCCATCAGAAGATAGGGACTTTAACCACGGTTGTGTTGCTTGCAGCCACCGTCGCCGGCTGCCACAAGGAGGAGCAGGCGGTGGAAGGCGTGGCGCAGAACGCGGTGCAAGCTGAGCACCGGGCGCAGGCGACGGCCAACGAGCACGACGAGGAGCGCGCCGAACTGGACCTGATTCCGCTACCCACCAAGAGCCTTTATAACGATGTGCGCGATCCCGACTCCTGGACCAATCCTTTTCTTTCGGTAGGCCCCGAGATGCTCTCCTTGCGCATCATCCTTCCCGACGAGAACCCCAGCGCGCTGGGGGTGGGCACCATGCTGCGCCCACAGTCAGCGCGACGGCAGCAAATGGAGGTGCGGCTTTCAGACCTGGACAAAGCGGTGGCCGCGATTCCAGCCGGTGCGTGGCGCTATGGGCGCGTCATCGCGGTGGCCGAGTCACCCAACGCCGTTCCCAAAGACCGCCCCAAAATGCGGCGCAACCTGGAAGCGGTGATTCGTCAGCTCAACGATCTGGGCATCGTGGTGGAGGAATGGCCGTCGCGCTGAATCCGCGCCGCCTTTAACGGAGTTGTGCATCAGCCTGGCCGGATGCCTCTCTTCGATCTAAACGCGTAGCTTTCCTCCGGGCTGCAAAGGCGATAAATCCAAATTACCCTCCCCCCTACCCCCTATCCCTTTTGAGGCTAAGTGGTTTGATTGCAAACACTTATACTAATTAGTACTGGGTCTAAATTCTTGATAATAAAGGGGTTAGATCCTAAAATCCTCAATAATAAGAACTTACGGCCCATTTTGGGGCGTTTTACTCCGTTTTCGGCGCCACCCCCGGAAGAGCCTAGCCGCGAAGGGCTACAGAACAGCGGCAAAAAAACAAGGTGGCCCGGGGATGGCGGCCATGCCTCAGCCACCATTCCCGGGCCGTCTCCCGAGAAGAATCACCCGGTTTTGATCCCTAAAACTATTCTAGCGATTTGGCGGAAATAACCGGCAAGGTTGGGAAGAAAAATGATCTGTTTGGAATGAAGGGGATGGTGCTGGATGCGGGGCGAAGGGATTGACAAAGATTGAATGTGGCCGGCGCAGCCTGCCAGTTGGCTTGGATTACGAGTGGCTGAAACCTGGCTGATTGGCGGTGGAATGCGCGTGATTCGGCGCCGAATGCGTGTGATTTTGGGCAGAAAGCATGCGGGCGACGCGGTGTGGGCCTGAACAAACCGCGCAATGAGCGGAAATGCGCCGGGCGGGCGTTGGGGTGAGACGAAGAGGCCCTCCCGAAGGAGGGCCTCCATTTTGGTTGCGGCAGTAGGCTGAAGTGGGTTCTCAGTTCACTGTGATGGTGAAGGTGGTGTTCCCGGCGGTGTTGGCTGTGTCGTTTCCGGTTCCGGTTACCGTAAATGTGTAATTTCCGGCGGAAGTGCCGGGAATCGTGGTGGTTCCACCGCCGCCTCCGCCGCACGCGGAAAGGCTGCCGAGAGCGGCGATGAGCACCACCAGGCCGAGCATTGCGCGCCAGCTACGCCTCCGGGCGGGAATGCCGAGGAAGACGAGGAAGGCGAGGACGGCGCCGCCGCCCATGCTCATCCAGGTTTTGCCGTTGCGGAGTTTCGGATAGGCCAGCGCGCTGGTGGTGGACGCGATTGTGGACACCGTGGCCGTGGCGCTTCCGCTTGCAGCGCCGTTTTGGTAGGTGATGGAGCCGCTAATGGAGCAACTGGGTAATGCGCTGGTGTTGTCGTTTGATGGCTGAGTGGTCAGGGTGCAGGCGTTGGCCGAGCTGAACGAGACGGTCCCCGTATAGTCCGTGCTGCTTGTACTGCCAGTGATGGTTACGGTGGCTGAGCTGCCCGGCGTGACAGAGGACGGCGAAACCGTGCCTGCGGTGAGCGCGTAGGTGGATTGGGTAACAGTTACGGCGGAGGCATTACCCGTGCCTTGGCTGTACACCGCGTCGCCGCTGTAGGAGACGGTGATGGTGGGCGTTCCCGAGGAAAGAGTTCCGCCCGGAACGGTAAGGACGGCAGAGCCGGACGCGTCAAGGGTTGCCGACGGCGCCGGAGTGAGGCTGGGAGCGGTGAGGGTGACGGTTCCGGAGGGAGTGACGCCCGTGCCGGTCACTTTCACCGACAAGGTGAGGCTCTGGCTCGAATCGATTGATTTTGTGGTTGGAGTGACGGTGACAGTGGGCGTGAGCAGGGCGACCCCCGTGATCACGATAGTGGCTGTACCGGTGGCCGTCGTGTAATTGGAGTCGCCGCTATAGGTTGCCTTCAGCGTATCGGTTCCAGCGGTGAGGGTGTCGGCCGGGATGGTGAAGGTAGCAACACCGCTAGAGAGGTTAGCGGCCGTCGAGCTGTAGGTACCGCCGGTGTTTGTCTGAGCGAGGGTCACTGTTCCGGTCGGGGTGGTCGCTCCCGAGGGTCCGCTGACGGTAACCGACACGGAAATTGGGTTGTTTAAGTTGCCGCTGCTGGGCGCGGTGATTGTGACCGTGGGAAGCGCCGCGGAAACGTTCACGGTTTCGGTCTGGTTGGTGGAGGCGTAGGTAGTGTCGCCGCCATAGGTCACGGTCAGTGTGACGCTACCTGGCGACAGGCTGCCGGCGGGGATGGTGATGGAGGCCTTGCCGCTCGAATCCAGCGTTTGGCTGGCGTTATAGCCGCCGCCCGCAACCACGACGGAGCCTGTCGGCGTTCCATCCGAGCCGGTCACCGTCACGGAGACGGTGAGGGCGGTCGAGTAGGAGATGGTCCCGGTGGGGCTGAGGGTTACGGTCATGGTGGCCGTGTGCGTGCCCGCGGCCACCCAGACCGATCCGTTGACCACGTTGGCGACGTTGAGCGAGCCGAGGCCGGTGGCAAGATCGAAGCCGGTGGTGGCGTTATAGGCCGGGGTGGTTCCGGAGCTGACGAGGGTGCCGATGCCGTCGCCGGAGGTGAGCGCCGTGCAGTTGGGGGAGACAGCGCCGGTGTACGCTTCTTGGGGTTCGTCGTATCCATTCACGAAGCCGCCTTCGTCGCCGCCTACGCCGAGGCTACAGGGCATGGTATTGGTTCCGGAAACGACGTCCTGGAAGTAGCAACTGCTGTTGTTTTTCACCGACGCGGCGCTGCAGTCGGACCAGGTTTGCATGGCGCCCAGCTTATAGAGGCCTGGATTGGCGAGGCCCTGCGGCGCGCCGGCTTTCTCATCGATGAGCGCCATGACGCCAGCCATTTCCGGAGAGGCTACCGAGGTTCCGCCAATCTCTTGCGCGGTGGGCTCGGTGGTCACCGGATTGGTTCCAACCTCCGAGGAGGTCACACAAGCTCCATCGAGGGAAACGCAGATCAGGGTCGCGCTCTGCAGCGATCCGTCGCCAGCGAAGAAGCTGACGTCGGGAAGGTCGCGAACACCGTCACTGGGAATGCCGGAGACGCCGGTCTGCCAGGAGGGTTTCGGCCACCCGTCGTTCACGAGGGTGAGGGATGCTTGAGAGGCCCCATTTTCAGGGTTGGTGGTGACGCCGGTGGATGTGGCCCCGGCGGTGCAAGTCGGGTTATTGGGATCGGTTTCCTCGTTGTTGGCGACGCAATTGCTGGCTCCGCCGGCGCCGCCGACGGTGTCCACAAAGATGGCGAGGCCCAACGGCTCTCCGGTTTCTTCCTCGTAAGACTCGTCGATGTCATACCAGTTGTTCTCGACCCAGTTGCAGGCTTGTTCAGGAGTCGATCCGGCGGACCCGAACTGCCCGCCGAGGTATTGGGATGCGATCGATTCGAGGTATTTTTCCCAGATGGGATCTTCACAGGTGTCGTTCCAGGGTTTCTCGGGGATGTAGTTGGCGGCGCTTTCGCCGGTGGTGGTGTTGTTGGTTGAGTTCCAGTTAGGCGAGGCAGCCGAGCTCGTGCTGGGGCAGCCTTCCTCGTTCCCGTTGGAGTTAATAGTTGGCTGGCACCAGGTGAAGTCCGTGCCACCAACGGCGGTGTTGTAGGGCGTGGAGGCGACGCCGTTGACGGAGAGACCGTACTGGGCGGAATAGGGATTGCCGTATGCATCCCCGTCGTCGTCGCAACTGGGTGAGCCGGAATCGCCCGCGGCGACGAAGACGGAGAGCCCTTCGGCCGCGGCGGTTTGCCACAGATCGTAGTAGGCGACGTTGCCTGAAGTGCCTTCGTAGAGCTCGCACAGGCCATAGCTGACGTTCATGACATGGGCGTTATAGACCGCGGAAGTGGAATCGTTGATGTTGTTGACGATGTAATAGGAAGAGTCGTAGATGGGGTCGTTGGTGGGGTTGGTCTGGTTGTTGTAGCCGGAGGCGACGAGGACAATTTGGGCCTGCGGGGCCACGGCGCCGGACACCTCGACGTCGAGCGAGTTCTCCTGCAGGTCGCCGATGCCGCAGGCGTTGGTTGAGCTGGTGCACACGCCGGGAGGGTAGGAGTTGCCATTGACCTGTTTGGGAGTTTGGCCGGCGGGCAGGCCGAAGGCGCTGCGATAGGTGGCGACGTCGTTGGCCCCTTCACACGGTGAGCCGCTTTGACCCAGGCAGATATCGGTGGTTCCGGCGATGGCGATGGTTTGGCCGGTTCCGTTGATTCCCGCGGTCCAGAGCGACTGCACATTATAGATGGTGGCGAAATCGTAGGGGGTTACATCCTCTTCGAGGTAGGCGGAGATTCCTTCAGTCGAATTGGCCGGCACGTTGATGCCGAATTCAGGGTGGAGGCGCGTGGACATGGCTGGCCGGGCTTGAGCGCTGTTGGCGGAGGGGGTCGCGGAGGTGGTTGAGGCCGCACTGGCAACCCGCTGCCATTTGCCGGTTTGCGGGTCACGCCGCACCAAGGCTCCCATTTTGTGCAGTGGATGGGGGACGAAGTTATGCAGGCCTTTGACGCCCACGACGACCGGCGCGAAAGCGGCCGGAATCTGCGGATTGGTCATATTGGCGATGTGCATTTTGCCGTTGACGAGCAGATTGTGAATCTGGGTGTGGAAGGCGCTTTGAGCCTGACCGGCCGTGCCGCTGAAGGCGATGGACATGCGATCGGGCGCGATGGAGGTGACGGCGAAGCCCTGGCTGGCTAGCCAATTGGTGAGGGCGGCGATGTCGGACTCGGCAGGACCGAAGCGCTGGCCGATTTGGGCGGGCGTGAGCCACTGGTGGAAGTCGGGCGAGCTGGGCTCGTATTCACCGGCGACGTAGGCGTCAAAGGCCGCCTGATCCTCAGGGCTGCGGCTGAGGACGAGGACCATTTCAGCCATGGGCAGCGAGGCGCTGACCGGGCCGCGATCGTTTTGGGCGTTGGCGCGGGGATTGACGTTGCCCTTGAGGGTAACGAGCTGGCTCGCGTCGATGGGGGCGACGATGCGGGGCGCAGGGCGGACGGCGGAGGCGGGAGTTTGCGCCGAGGCGGCGGAGTCGAGGAGGTCACCGGTGAAAATGCACAGGAGGCACAAGGAGAAGGTCAAAAGGCCGAAGCGGCCATACAGGGGGAGCGAACGCATGTTTGCCATGGTGAGTTTCCTGGGAACCTTTCTTCCGAGACAACCCCCGAAGCCGGGAAATGTTGTTGTCTCAATTGAAAAACGCCGGCGGGCGGAAAAACTACCGCCGGAGGGGACGACGCAGGCGCGGCAAACCCACTCTGCCCGGGTACGATCGATTGGGAGCAGCGTTTGCCACGTTCGCGCAAACCTCATTCAGGGTAGAGGCGGATGGCGCCACCCAGGGATGAAAGCTGAAGACAGGATATAAGAAAGGGTTAAAAGCTCAGCCGGCCGCCAAAAGAAGCGGGTAATTGCATGGGATTAGACGCGCATGGTGCGGGAAGGTTGACTAGGACAGGGAACAGGTGTCAGGGATCAGGGATCAGGGGTCAGGGATCAGGGATTAGGGATCGGGGCGGACGTGGACGGTTGGGGAGCCATCCTTTATTCTTCTGTTTCCTGGCTGCTCCTCGGGATCGGAGGCACGTGATCGGCTCCTGGCTCGAGGATCGGCTTGAACAGGCGGGAGCTGATGCGCGCTTCGCTCTTTATTACCTGCTATAACGACACGCTGTTTCCGGAGACCGGGCGCGCGGTGGTGACCCTGCTGGAGCGGCTGGGTGTAGAGCTGGAGTTTCATCCGCGGCAGACCTGCTGCGGACAGATGCACGCCAATACGGGGTTCAGGGGCGAGGCTTTCAGCCTGGCGAAGCGGTTGATCCGCATGTATGGGGACGCGGAGGCGGTGGTGATTCCGTCGTCGTCGTGCGTGGCGATGATGCGCGATCAGTACCGGGGGCTGGTGGAGGAGCTGGGGGACGAGCGGCTGCGCCGGGAGCTGGATGCGCTGCTGCCGCGGGTGTACGAGCTGAGCGAGTTTTTGATTGACCGGCTGGGCGTGGAGGACGTGGGCGCGTATTTTCCGCACCGCGTGACCTACCACGCGAGCTGCCACGGGCTGCGGGCGCTCAACCTGGGCGATCGGCCGTTGCGGCTGCTGGCCAAAGTGCGAGGGCTGGAGCTGGCGCCACTGAAGAACCTGGACCGGTGCTGTGGATTTGGCGGGACGTTTGCGGTGAAGAACGGCGAGGTTTCGTCGGCGATGCTGACGGCGAAGCTGGCGGACGTGCTGGCGACGGGGAGTGAGTATTGCACGGCGCTGGACAACAGCTGCCTGATGCACCTGGGCGGGGCGATGCACCGGCAGTTCGCGGGGATGAAGACGATTCACATGGCGGAAATTTTGGCGAGCACGACCCCGATGGAGGCGCTGGGATGAGCGCGGCGGGCGAGCAGTTGGGCGGCCGCGCGATTCTCGATCCCGCGCTGGCTCCGCCGTTTCCGGTGGCGGCGCTGGCGGTGCTGCGCGATCCGCAACTGCGCAAGAATGTGGCGCATGCGATCGACGTCATCCAGGGCAAGCGGGCGCGGCTGGTGGCGGAAAAGCCGGACTGGCAGGCGCTGCGCGCAGCAGCTTCCTGGATCAAAGATGAGGCGCTAAGGAATCTGGGCCTGTATCTGGAGGAGTTCGAGGCGCGGTGCACGGCGGCAGGCGGGGTGGTGCATTGGGCGGCGGACGCGGCCGAGGCGCGGCGGATCATTCTGGACTTGCTGCGCGAGGAGAAGGCCAGCGAGGTCATCAAGATCAAGACCATGACTTCGGCGGAGATCCAGTTGAACCCGTTTCTGGAGGCCGCGGGGATCGGGGTGTATGAGACTGACTTGGCCGAGATCATTTTGCAGCTTGGTGAGGGAGAGCCTTCGCATATTGTGGTTCCGGCGTTGCACGTGAACCGCAGCCAGGTGCGGGAGATTTTTGCGCGGCGGATGGGGATCAGGGATTTGCCGGACGATCCGCAGGCGCTGACGGCGGCGGCGCGGCAGTATTTGCGGGGGAAATTCCTGCGCGTGCCAACGGCGATCAGCGGGGCAAATTTTCTGATTGCGGAAACGGGCTCGGTGGCAGTGGTGGAGTCGGAGGGCAACGGGCGGATGTGCCTGACGCTGCCGCGGACACTGATTACGCTGGCGGGGATCGAGAAGGTGTTGCCGCGGTTCCAGGACCTGGAGGTAATGCTGCAGGTGCTGGCGCGGTCCGCGACGGGAGAGCGGATGAATCCGTACACCTCGCTGTGGAGCGGGGTAACGGCGGGCGACGGGCCGGAGCGGTTTCATGTGGTGCTGCTGGATAACGGGCGGACAGGGATTTTGGCGCGGGAACGGGAACGGCAGACGCTAAGATGCATTCGGTGCGCGGCGTGCATGAACGCGTGCCCGGTGTACCGGCAGACGGGCGGGCACGCGTATGGGTCGGTATATCCGGGGCCGATCGGGGCGATTCTGACGCCGCAACTCGAACAACTGCGGCACTCCCAGTCGCTGCCGTATGCGTCGTCGCTGTGCGGGGCGTGCTTTGAGGTTTGCCCGGTGAAGATCAATATTCCCGAGGTGCTGATCGATCTCCGCGCGCAGGTGACGGACCGGCAGCGGCGACGGGCGGGACGGTTTTTCGATCCGCTTTACCTGGGGCTGCGGGCGGCGAATCTGATCTTCGCGCGGGCCTGGCTGTTTCATGGGGCGCAATGGATGGGGCGGATGGGATTGCGGCTGTTTACGCGGAAGGATGGGTGGATTCACGCGCTGCCCGGGGTTGGGGGGAAATGGACCGAAACGCGGGACCTGCGCGGGCTGCCGCAGCAGACGTTTCACGAGTGGTGGGCTGCGAGAAAAACAGGGACAGAGGGAACGAGGGAACAAGGGAACAAGAGAGCGGAGGCAAAATGAGCGCGTCATTTTCCCGCGAGGTTGTTTTGGACCGTATCCGGCGGGCCACACCCGGGGCGGCGGCATCGGGCGCGGCGCTCGCGGAGGCTTATGGGGCGCAGCCGCAGAACTACATTCGTTGCGGCGCGATGAGCGCGGGCGAGCGCGTGGAACTGATGATGCAACGGTTGCGCGAGTACGATGCAGAAGTGGTGGAATGCGCGGCGGAGGAATTGGCGCGGACGATTGCGACGCAGCTTGCGGCAAGCGGCAGGTGGAGGTTTGTTGCGCCGCCGGGACTGCCCTCGGAGTGGCTTGCGGCGGGGTTTGACTGGAGGATCGACGAAGGGCTGACGGCGGCGGAGATTGAAGGCGCGGAAGGGGTGGTGACAGCGGCCTTTTGCGGCGTGGCGGATTCGGGCACGATTGTGCTGCACCACTCGGCGAGCGAAGGGCGGCGGGTGTTGACGCTGCTGCCGGACTGGCACCTGTGCATTTTGCGCGCGAGCCAGGTGGTGGAGACGCTGCCGGAGTATTTCAGCCGCTGCGCAGCCAGAGAACAGGGGTCAGGAGTCAGGGATCAGGAGTCAGGGAACGAAGGAACAAGAGAACAAGGGAACGAGAAGATGGGGACTGAGGGACGATGGACTAGAGAAGAAAGAACAAAGAGACTTCCTTCGTTGGTTACGTGGATTTCGGGGCCGAGCGCTACGGCGGATATCGAGATGACGCGCATCAAAGGGGTGCACGGTCCGCGCTTTTTGCATGTGATTCTGGTGAAGGACTAGGGTTGCAGGGAACAAGGGAACAAGGGATCAGGGAACAAGGGAGCGAGGGAGCAAGAAGGCTGAGGCTGAGGGACGAGGAACATAATTGATAAGGGCGTAGGCGATGGGGTGAGGATAATGACGCTATCGGATTCTGCAATCTACGATCGTGCGATTCAAACGCTGGATTCGTTCCAGATCGAGATCCCTTCCTGGGGTTTCGCCAACACCGGCACGCGATTCGGCAAATTCGTACAGTCCGCGGCGGCTTCCACCATCGAAGAGAAGTTTGCTGACGCGGCCGAAGTGAACAACCTTACCGGCGTAACGCCCACGCTGGCTCTGCACGTGCTGTGGGACCTGCCCAACGGGTTGAAGGACGTGACCGAGGTGAAGGGCCTGGAGCGGCGCTACGGGGTGCGCTCGGGCTCGATCAATCCCAACCTGTTTCAGGATCAGGAGTACAAGTACGGATCGCTGTGCAATCCGTCGGCGGAGATTCGCGGGCAGGCGCTCCAGCACCTGCTGGACTCGATTGAGATCGGCAAGGCGCTGGGCTCGCGCGATGTTTCGCTGTGGCTGGCGGACGGGTCGAATTATCCGGGAACGCAGAGCATCCGCAAACGGATTGGATGGCTGGAAGACGCACTGCGGTTTTGTCGCGATCGCCTGGCGCCGGATCAGCGGCTGCTGGTGGAGTACAAGCCGTTTGAGCCGGCCTTTTATCATACCGATATCGCCGACTGGGGCATGGCGGCGCACTTTGCGCGCCATGCCGGACCGCAGGCGCGGGTGCTGGTGGACACCGGGCATCATTATGCCGGCCAAAACATCGAGCAGATTGTGGCGTGGCTGCTGCACACCGGGATGCTGGGCGGATTCCACTTCAACGACCGCCGCTACGCCGACGACGATCTGACGCTGGGATCCATCGATCCCTACCAGATTTTCCGGATTTTTCACGAGTTGCACTCCGCCGAGTCCGAAGGACTGCCCCACGCAGTGGCCTACATGATCGACCAGAGCCACAACCTAAAAGGCAAAATCGAGGCGATGGTGCAGACCGTGGCGACGGCCCAGGAGCTTTATCTGAAGGCGGCGCTCATCGATCGCGAAGAATTGTCGCGGTTGCAGCAGAGCTGCGACCTGGTGGCCGCGGAGGAGCTTTTCCGCGGCGCGTTCTGGCGCGATGTGCGGCCGCTCGTTCACACGTGGCGGCAGGCGCGCGGGCTGCCCGTCGATCCGCTGGAGGCGTTGCGCGCGAGCGGGTATGTGGAGCGGGTTAGTCAGGAACGCGGCAGCCAGAGCGCAGCGGTGAGCAGCTATGCGTAGCGGGGTAGCGGAGCTGGCGGTGTTAAGTCCGTGAGTGAGCAAATTGGTGCGTGTGCATCCCGGTTTCCCCGGTCTCAAAATCGAGATCTCCACCCCAGCGAGCACAAATCGTTCGCTGGGGGCCCCGCACCTGGGGCGCACAAGTGTGGTGGCTCATTCACATGCCGGGGATTCGGCCACCCGCCTGCGTGCATTGAGTGAATCGCTATACCGGCAAAGAACGCGACCTGCGGGTTGAGAACGTCTCAAGTCCTTGCTGGGCGCAGGGCTTTGCGCAGGTCTTTCATCAACAGCATCATATGTAATTCGTCTTCGGGGCAGGATTCAAAATCGAATCGCTGGTAATAAGTGCGCGCGTTTTGGTCAATAGCGTGCACGAGGACGGCGCGGATTCCCAGAATGTCCGCGGCGCGCTCGATGCGGATGAGAGCGTCTTTCAGGAGAGCGCGGCCAAGGCCGGCGCCTTGTTCGCGCTCATCGACGGCGAGCCGCGCCAGCAATGCGACGAGGACGGGGTGAGGGGCCAGGCCTTGCGCGACGCGTAGGGTGGCCTCCTTTCTGGAGATGCTGCCGGCGGAGATTGCATAGTAGCCGACGACTATGCTGGCGCGATGCACGACGTAGGTGCGGGCGCTGTCGCCGGCCTGGTTCTGCAGCGCGTGTTTCCTCAGCCACAAATTGAGGGATTCATGAGCGCCGCAAGCGAATTGGCTGAGGTCATGCGTCGCGGATAGCGGTTCGACGGCAGAGAGTTCGCGCAACTAACCGCGCTCCAGGATGCTCGGCGCGCGGA
>JASHTU010000230.1 GCA_030040395.1 Acidobacteriaceae bacterium | reverse complement strand
CTCGCCCTCGTCCGCACCCCTGAAGCGCAAATCTTCGGCGCCCAATACGAGTTCGAGTATTACCGCCGCTTCGCCATCTGCCTCAAGACCCGCATTCAGGGCGCCTTGGAGCCTGCGGCGCACGTCGCTCCGCCGCCCGGATTTCCCGTCACCCGGTACACGCTGGCGCAAGGGCACGAAAAACTGGCGCGCGACTTGCCGGCCTACCGCTCGGCGCAGGAATTCCTCGACGATCTCGAAATTCTGCGCGCTTCGCTGGCCGCGCACCAAGGCCTCCGCATTGCCCGCACCCTCATCGATCCGCTCATCCTGGCCGTGCGCACCTTCGGGCTGCACCTGCACACGCTCGACCTCCGCCAACACGCCCGCGTCCACGCCGCGGCCCTGCGCGAGGCCGGCGCAGGCGCCATGGCGCCTGCGCTGCCTGGCGGCCTCTCAGCCGAAACCGCCGGCGTGCTCGAAACCTTCCGCGTAGCCGCCGAAGTCAAAGCTGGCTGCTCGCCCCAGGCCATCCGCCACTACGTCATCAGCGGCGTGGCCAACGTCGACGATGTGTTGGCCGTGGTGCGCCTGGCGCGCCTGGGCGGCGTCCGGGTCGAAGGCTCCATCGGCGAAGCCCGCCAAGATCCCGGCCTCATGCCTGTCCCGCTCTTCGAGTCCATCGAAGATCTCCGCAACGCGCCGCAAATCTGCCGCCAGCTCTGGAGCCGGCCCGATTATCGCCAACTGCTGGCCACCTGGGACAACTGGCAGGAAATCATGCTCGGCTATTCCGACTCGAACAAGGACGGCGGCATGTTGACTTCAACCTGGGAGATTTTTCGCGCCCACCGCGAGCTCCATGTCGAGGCGCGCCATGCCGGCGTCCAGTTGCGCATCTTCCATGGCCGCGGCGGCACGGTGGGCCGCGGGGGAGGCCCCACGCACCGCGCCATCTTCGCCCAGCCCATCGACGCCTTCGACGGCCAGTTGCGCATCACTGAGCAGGGCGAGGTGCTCAACTTCAAGTACGCCGACGAAGTCCTCGCCGAGCGCAACCTGGAGCTGATGATCGCGGCTTCGCTCGACGCTCTTGCCCGGCCCAATGCGCGTGATCCCGAAGGCCACTTCACCGGCGTCCTCAAACCCGAGTGGGAATCGGCCCTCGACGAGCTTTCCCGTCTTTCCTTCGGCTTCTATCGCCAACACATCCTCGACGACCCGGGCGTGGTCGCTTATTTCGAGCAATCTACGCCCGTGGGCGAGCTCGAAAACGCCAAAATCGGTTCCCGCCCCGCTCGCCGCCATGCCTCGCCCCGGCTCGCCGACCTGCGCGCCATTCCCTGGGTCTTCGGCTGGACGCAGTCGCGGCTGCTCGTGCCGGCGTGGTTTGGCGTAGGCTACGCAATCGAGCAGTATCTTGCCCAGAATCTTGCCGGCGGAGGTGCGCCGCTCGCCCTGCTTGAAACCATGGCCGGCGAGTTCCCGCTCTTCATCGATCTGGTGCGCAACGTGGAAATGGCCCTGGCCAAGGCCGATCTGGGCACAGCGCGTCTCTATTCGTCGCTGGTCGAGGACGTCGCCCTCCGCGAGCGCGTCTACCACCTGTTCGAAGCTGAGTTTCATCGCACCGTGCGCGCGGTGCTCGCCGTAACCGGCCAGCAGGAGTTGCTTGAGACCAGCCGGGTGCTCGCCCGCTCCATCAAGTTGCGCAATCCCTATGTCGATCCCATGCACTTAATTCAGGTCGACATGCTGCGCCGCAAGCGCTCCGGCGAAGATACGCCTGAGGTGAACCGCGCCATCGCCGCCACCATCAGCGGCATCGCCGCCGGCCTCCGCAATACAGGATGAGCGGCTCGTGCGCTCTTTCTCATCCCCCACGCACTGACTTTGCGGCGCCGACCCAGCCATCGAAGCCATGACCGCCTGACGCTTTGGGACCGTTTATCTCTCGAAAAATGAGTCCTTTTCGTGGTAGCGTATACCGTATCAATGGAGAGTCTAAAATGAGCCTTGGACGTATCGCAGCAGCCATGCTTGTCGCCGCGACTGCCGTAGTCGCTTCCGCCAACGCCCAGATCCAACAGACCTCAGTCAAGGTAGATAACAAAGATTACACGGTCACCGAGATGCGAGGCGGCCGTTCAGGTCACATGGTCCAGTTAGCTGGCCCTGAAGGCGCAGCCATGGTGATGGTCGATAACGATAATAAGATCACTGCGTATATAAGTCCTCCCGGCGGCGGCGGACAACAGGATCTTATCAATAAAGTGTGGGCAGCGTATCTTGCCATGAAGACCGCAACTACGCCTGCCAATTCCGCGCCCGCACCCGCTGACCCAAACGCGGCCCTTAGAGCACAAGCTGCGGCGATCGCCGCCCAGGCTCAAGCGCGCGGTATTGCCGTAAATCCGTCCACAAATTCAGAAGAGCGTACTGTGAAAGGTCTTGCCCCGGAGGGAGGAGTCATCGTTCATGATCCAACTTTGGGGGGAAGTGACGGGGTAGATGTAACCATCTCCCCGGATGGCATGAAAGGCACATGGATTCTCGATCCCGGCTATGGAGCGCCGCCGGCAAAATACACCGCGGAATTCGAAGGCGGTGATAAACCCGCTTCAGAGGGAGCAAAGTTCTCCAAGGCCGCAAAGGGCTTGACTACCGCGACCTTGAATTCCTACAACACCAGGGCCGATGCCGCAGTTGATATAAGCAAGAATCCTGACAATGATTGGAGGATAGTATCGGAGGGTTCGGACGGAAAAAGGACGACTGAACTCGGGGGTTTCAGGCAGGGTACTTTTGCTGCGAATACAGGCCGAGATCCCGTAAAAGATATTGCCGCCAAACAATTGCAAGCCATCAAACTAGATGTGCTGGCAGCAAAAGAATTTAAAGGTGCGGATGGGAGCCCGGTAGTAGTCCTTACCAGTGAACGGAGCCAGCGTGGCTGGACCGCATTGGATAACATCACCAAGGCTTACGATATCCAATGAAAATGCGGGCCAGATAACCGCCCAAAAGCCGCTACTGGTCGGTCCTGGAACTTCCGCCGCGCAACCCGTTCTCCCGCTTGCCATACCCAAGGCCCTGGGTCTAGGCTGTTTTCATGCGTCGATGTCGCTAACACCGTCCCGGGGCCAGCTCCGATGCTGATGTGCGCCTTCAACCGCGCGCGATTTTTCCCACCTGAAAAGCTGCACCGATACGCCAATCCAACACCTGAGAGATCCGGGCCGCGTGGCCCGCAAATGGAGGACTGATTATGGCGCGCATTGCCGCGAATGTCACTGAATTGATCGGCCGCACTCCCCTGGTGCGGCTTAACCGGGTAGCCGCCGGGCTGCCCGCTACCGTAGCCGCCAAGCTGGAAAGCCAGAACCCCGTGTCAAGCGTCAAAGACCGCATCGGCTTCGCTATGATCGACGCCGCCGAAAAAGCCGGCAAAATTTCACCCGCCAAGACCGTGCTCATCGAACCCACCAGCGGCAACACCGGCATCGCGCTGGCTTTCGTGGCCGCCGTCAAGGGCTACAGGCTCATCCTCACCATGCCCGAAACCATGAGCCTCGAGCGGCGCGTAACCCTCCTTGCCTTCGGCGCTGAGATCGTACTCACACCCGGACCAAACGGGATGAAGGGCGCCATCGCCAAGGCTGAGGAGATACTGTCGCGCACCCCCAACGGGCATATACTGCAGCAGTTCGACAATCCGGCCAATCCGGCCATCCACCTGGCGACGACCGGACCTGAAATCTGGGACGATACCGACGGCAAGGTCGACATTCTCATCTCCGGCGTTGGCACGGGCGGCACCATCACCGGCGTAGCCAACTACATTAAGCCGCGCAAGCCTGACTTCAAAGCCATCGCCGTCGAGCCGACCGACAGCCCGGTGCTCTCCGGCGGCAAGCCGGGTCCGCACAAGATTCAGGGCTTGGGTGCGGGCTTTGTGCCGAGTATCCTGGATACCAAGGTCATTGACGAGGTTGTTCAGGTCACGAATGACGAATCCATCGAGATGGCTCGCCGGCTGGCCCGCGAAGAGGGCCTGTTTGTGGGCATCAGTTCGGGAGCCGCCGCCGCCGCCGCGCTCAAGGTGGCTGCCCGGCCTGAGAATGCCGGCAAGCTGATTGTCGTCGTTCTGCCTGACTTCGGCGAGCGCTACCTGTCCAGCGTGCTCTTCGAGTCGCTGCGCCAGCAGGCCATCGCCATGCAGCCGGAGCCCATTGCGGTGATGGCGTAAGAAGACAGGGACCGAGGGAACGAGGGATCAAGAAATCAAGAAGGCGAGGAGCCACGCCCACATTCAGACCGTTTGGAGCCCCGTTCCCTCGATTCTTGGTCCCTCGTTCTCTCGTTCTCTCGTTCCCTTGGTCCCTATGTCCCTCTTCGACCGCATCCGCGAAGATATCCAATCCGTGATGGAGCGCGATCCGGCTGCGCGCACGCGCCTCGAAATTGTGCTCTGCTATCCCGGGCTTTGGGCGGTATGGTTTCATCGCGCCTCCCACCGCCTCTGGCGCGCCCGTCTGCGCCTCGCGGCGCGGATCCTCTCCCAGATCGGCCGCCTCTTCACCGGCGTCGATATTCATCCCGCCGCCACGCTGGGCCGGCGGCTTTTCATCGACCACGCCACCGGCGTGGTGATCGGCGAAACCGCCATTGTGGGCAATGACGTAACCATCTATCAGGGCGTGACTTTGGGCGGGACCGGCAAGGAACACGGCAAGCGCCACCCCACCATCTGCGACAACGTCTTCATCGGCAACAACGCCAACATTCTCGGCAATGTGACCGTGGGTGAAAACTCGCGGGTGGGCGCGGGCTCGGTGGTGCTCGCCGACGTCCCGCCCAACTCCACCGTCGTCGGCGTCCCGGCGCACATTGTCTACCATAACGGCCAGCGCGTCCTGATTACCGATCCCCACGACATTAAGGACCCGCTCTCTGACGCGCTGATCGCTCTGTCGGCGCGCGTCGAGGAGCTCGAAGACCACCTCGGCGCACACGAGCACGGGGCCAAGCCCTTCGCCGACGAGGAAGCCGAGCGGATCGCTTACCGCGCCCAGCTCGATCAGTTGCGCGCCTATGTTTCCATGGGCGAGGGCATCTAAGTCCAGGCCGGAAATTGCCAATCTCCTCTCCAATTCCCTATTCTGAGCGGGAAGGACAGCAACAGGCGCGTCCACGGGATGCGCGCTCTATTTCGATCTGCGCCCATGACCCTTGAGAGAATGCCGTCTCCCGGAACCGTACGCATGGTTCCTTCACTGTCGTTTCCGCGCTTTGTCTGGAAGAATCTGCAGCGGCGGCGGCTGAGGACGCTGCTCACCCTGGGCGGCATCGGCATGGCGGTGGGGGCCTTTGTCGGCTTAGTGGGTTTTTCCCGCGCTTTCGAACAGCAGTGGATGCGCATTTACTCGAGCAGCGGCACCGATATTGCCGTGATTCACCAAACCTTTCTCAACACCTCCGTGGATGAGTCGGCGGCGGCCCGGCTCGAGACCCTTCCCCTTGTGGCCCAGGTTGCGCCCACCATCTACAACATAATGGCGCTTACACCCGACGTGAACGCGCTGGCCTACGGTTGGCGAGCCAACTCTTACGAATTCGAGTCGCTGAAGATCCTCGCCGGCCGGCGTTTCGAAGAGGGCAAGCCGGAAGTCATGCTCGGCGACCTGCTGGCGCAGGATCTGAAGAAGAAGCCCGGCGATAAGCTGGAGATCGAAGGCTCTCCGTTTACCGTGACCGGCGTCTATCACGGACCGTCGGCGCTCGAAGCCGACGCGCTTATCATGCCCCTTGACGAACTTCAGCAAATCAGCAGCCTGCAGGGCAAAGTCTCGACCATCCATGTCCGGCTGCGGCCGGCGCCGTCGGGCGAGTCGGCGGAAGCCTATATGAAACAGGCCGAAGATCAGATCGAAGCCGCCGAACCGGGGCTGCGCGCCGTTCCCGCGGCGGAGCGCGCCAGCAACAACCAACTGGTGCGGCTGGCGCAGGCCTCGGCATGGGGTACGTCGCTCATCGCTCTGCTGATCGGAATTCTGGGCATCGCCAACACCATGGCCATGTCGGTGTTCGAGCGCACTCGCGAGATTGGAATTCTGCGGGCGCTGGGCTGGAAGCAGTGGCAGGTTTTGGCGCTGATTCAGCTTGAGGCGGCCGCACTGGGTTTGGGCGGAGGCGTGCTCGGCATCGTCTTTGGATGGTGCGCGCTGCACGCGCTTGCGGCCATGCCGCAGACGGCGAGCATTGTTTCGTCATCGGTTCGGTGGCTGCTGCTGTTTGAGGCCATGGGGATTGCGGTCCTTGCCGGCCTGGTGGCCGGGGCGCTGCCCGCATGGCGCGGGGCGCGGCTTTCGCCGGTAGCGGCGCTGCGCCACGATTAAGGCGCAACCCGTCCTCTGGGCCGCAATGTCCTTCAACCGTCGCTCTTTATCCCAAAGCGCTCCCGTAGCAACCGGCGCAGCATTTTGCCGTTGGCGTTTTGGGGCAAGCTACCCGGTTCGACAATCCAGATGCGGCGTGCGGCTTTATATGGAGCAAGGCGTCCCTGGCACCACGCCAAAAGTTCGTCTTCGCCGGCTCGGGCTGCGGGGTGCAATTCGACCGCAGCCACCGGGACTTCGCCTTTTTCCGCATGGGGAAGGCCGAAGGCCACGGCGCGGGCAACGGCCGGATGCGCCAATACCGCCTCTTCCACTTCCCGCACATAGACCGAGTAGCCGCCGGATTTAATCACGTCTTTCATGCGCCCTACGAGGCGGATGAGGCCGAGGCGGTTGCGGGTGGCGAGATCGCCGGTGCGGAGCCAGCCATCCGGGGTGAGGAGCGCACGGCTTTCTTCATCGCTTCTCCAATAGTGCGGGGCGACTCCGCGGCGCCAGATCTGGCACTCGCCGGTGCGGCCCGGGGGCGCGGGCCCGCCGTCTTCGCCGCCCACGCGAATGCGAAACGGCGGCACGGGAAAACAGAGGTCGCCGCTGCCCGGCAGGAGCGGCAGCTCGACGCCCAGCATGGCGAGGCCGCCCAGCTCCACCATGCCGTAGCCGTTTACGAGGACGGGCGGAATGCGCAGGCCGCCGGGCAGCCGAGCCAGGGCGCCGAAGTTTCGCAGGCGGTGGCGTACTTCGCCGGGCAGATAGTCACTTGCCGAAAGCCAGAGGCGGACACTGGCGAGGCGGGCGGGATCGGGGTGGCTGTTGAGGAGGCGCGCGAACATGGCGGGCACGCCGACCACCGCGGTGACGCCGAAGCGCTCAATGGCGTCGAGGGCGGCGGGGACCTCGAATCGGTCGAGAAAGCATCCGCGGATACCGGCCATCAGGCCGTAGAGGGCAATGCTGACCGCCATGATGTGCGACCAGGGCAGCGCGACGAGGGCCAGATCGCGCGGACCGAGGAGGAGCGAGGCAAACACCGTGGTTGCGCGGGCGCCGAGCAGGGCATTGCTCGAAAGCGCCGCACCCTTGGGAAAGCCGCTGGTGCCGGAGGTGTGGAAGATGGCGATGGTTGCGGCCGGATCGATGCTGGAAGGCGGGATGGGGGGGTGGGAGTGAACGGGCTGAATGAATCCTTCCAGAGTTTCGTGTTCGCCGCCAGTCTCGCGCTCGCCGCCGGCCTGGATCCACGTGCGCACCGGCAGCGCCCCGCGGTCAACGATGGTGCGCTCGAAGACCGCCTTATCCGTGATTAGAATTTCGATGCCGCTTTCGGCGAGAATGCGACGCACTTCAGGGAGCGAAAGCTGCGGATTCAGGGGCGCGGCAATGCCGCCGGCGCGGATGACGGCGAGAAACCAGCGGAAGCAGTCGCGTGTATTGGTGCGGTAGATGGCCACCGGCTGGGCGGGGCGCAGGCCGACGGAACGGCGGAGAAATGCGTCGAGAGCGCAGACTTCAGCATGCAGCTCGGAGAGGCGAGCCGAGCCTTCGGCGCCGTTCGAAACCTCGCGGTCGCCGTTGCGGCGCAACAGCTCGTCGAGGAGGTTGGCGACGGTCACGCCGCGGTCGCGCGCGAGTCGACAACGGCCGAGTAGATTCATGGGACCGCAACCGGCCTGCGTCCCCAGTCGCTGGCCACGCAGTAATGGAAGAGGCGGTCAAGATAGTCGAGCACCGGCGGCGGGTGGAGGCCGGCGGGCGCAAGCAGCCGCTCGGCGTTCGAGGTGTCAAACTGCATGCGCATGGTGAAGTAGTCGCGGTAGGCGCGGCCGTCGCGCAACACGCGGCGCTTGCGCCCCCACAATGCGGCAAGCAGCAACGGGCGCAACGCGGCGAAAAACAGCTTGGGGTCGACGTAGCGCGGCTCGGGAGCTTGAAAATACTCCGCCGCGCGGTGTGCAATCTGCTGGATGGTGGCGCTTCCGCGCGGGCCGGCGCAAAGATGCACAGCGCAGCCGAACGCGGCCTCATCGAAGAGCAGCTGGGCAATGGAAGCAGCCACAAAATCCACGGGCACAATGTCGAGCACCGCGTCTGGATAGCCCGGCACCGTGCGCCACAAGCGCCGCGCGTAGATTTTGAGCGGCCAGTACATCATTTTGAAGCTCGAGGTAAAGCCGGTGCGCGAGTCGCCAACAACGATGCTGGGGCGGAGAACGACACCGGGTAGCGAAGCCAGCCGCGCGCGCACCAGCGCCTCGGCCTCAGCCTTGGTTTGCTCATAAGTGTTGCGGTAGCTCTGGCCCACGGCGAGCTCGCTTTCGCGCACCAGGCCGGTGCGCTCGCCGGCCACGTAGGCGGTGCCAACATAGGCGAAGCCGCGCAGTTGGCGCGCGCCGGAGGCGAAGTCCAGGACTCGCCGCGTGCCCTCCACGTTGATTTGTCGCGCATCTTGGAGCGAGTGATCGAAGCGCACTGTGGCCGCGCAGTGAACCACGCGCGTGACCTGGGCGGAGAGATTTTCATACGTTGAGCCGTCGAGCCCGCACCGCGGCAGGCTTACATCGCCGGAATAGACTTGGATGCGCGGCCGATCAGGTGCGGGCACAATGGCGCCGGCGCGCTCCGAACCCGGCTGGCCCGGCCGGTCGCGAATGAGCAGCGCCAAATGCGCATGCGGCTGCCGGTCGAGCAGCTCGCGAACCAGTTGTGTGCCCAGAAACCCCGTGGCGCCGGTCACCAGGATGAGTTCTTCGCGATCCATTCAATAAAGCCGGTCCGAGCTTGGTGAGCGCCAGTCTATGTCCAACCACAGTGGAAAAAATCAGCACTCGCGGTGGTCAATGACGCCGGAACTCTTTCAGCAAACCAAAGGGCTATGCGAAATTATAGCCGGTGCGAGGTGGCCCCAAGCCGATGGGCCACTGAGCGCATTCGGACCAAGGGCTGGCGACGCACGCGGGTTAAGTTGCAGCGGGGAGCGCGGCGACGATCATTCCACGGGCCGCCGCACGGGACGCGGGCGCAATCCTCGCGGCTCTCATTGGGTCTCATCCTCCATCTAGAGATCGATCCATGGCCCGTCGGCGCCAATGAGCTCCCTGGCTTCTTCCGGTCCCCAGGTCCCGGGCTCGTACGTGTAGACAGGGGTCACGTTGCCTAGGACTGGATCGACGATGCGCCATTGCGCCTCGACAAGGTCCTGACGCGAAAACAGCTCGAGGTTGCCTTTGCCGGCGTCGCCGAGGAGTCGTTCGTAGGGAGGCATAGCGTCGGCGGCTTGAGTGTGCAGATCAAGTTCCACGTCGCGCCCCGCCATGCGTTCGCCGGGAGTTTTGATGCGCACGCCAAGCCCCACGGAGAAATCGGGGTTCACGCGGATGCGCATGTGTGCGGAATTCGAAGGGACGATCTCACCGAAAGTTTCGCGGGGAGGACGTTTGAATTCCACCGTCGCCTCCGTGCAGGTAATGGGCAGCATCTTTCCCGCGCGCACGAAAATCGGCACTCCCGCCCAGCGCCAGCTATTGATGTGCAAGCGGATGGCGATGAAGGTTTCCACATTCGACCCCGGCGAGACGCCCGCCACTTTTCGATAGCCCTGGTACTGCCCGCGCACCACGGCGTCCGGCGTGAGCGGCCGCACCGCGCGCAGCAGTTCCGCCTTGCGATCCCGTGTCGCGTCGCATTCTTCGCCTGTAGGAGGATCCATGGTGAGGATAGAAACCACCTGCAGCATGTGGTTTTGGATCACATCGAGCAGCGCGCCGACTTCGTCGTAAAACTTCCCGCGGTCTTCGAC
>JASHTU010000229.1 GCA_030040395.1 Acidobacteriaceae bacterium | reverse complement strand
CCGCCAGCGCGCGCTTCATTTGTCCAGCTCCCCCTGCACCTTCGCCAACGACACCAGCGCTGACGTCAGTTGCTGCTTGTAGTCCGCCGGATCCATCGCCGCCTTCTGGTACTTCAGCATGTCGATCTTCTCTTCCAGATCGTCCTTCTGCGCCAGCAGTGCGCGCTTCGCCGGGTCGTTTATCGCCTCCTGGCTCGCGCCCGTGCGCAGCAGCGTGAAAGTCGAAAGGAGCAAGCCCTCGCCGCTCCCCGCTTCGCGCACCGGATCGCCGGAACCCGTGTCGCTAAACACCGCGTGCTCGGTCGCCAGGCGTTTTTGCGAGTCGTAAAAGGCCGCCGTCTTGCGCGTCGCGTAGGTAAACGCCTCCAACGCGCTCACTGAGCCGCTCTTGTCCGTATCCGCCGAGGGATCCTGAAACGCCTCCACCCAGAAACGCGCAAAAACCGTCGCGTTCTTCTCCGTTCCCGACTTCGTGGCCGCAATCACCGCGCGCCCCGGCCGCTCCAGCGCCTGCACCGCGCCGCCGCTCGCGCTCGTCGTATCCACAATCAGCTGCCGTCGCGAGGCAATGTGGTCGCAGAGTTGCGCAATCTCGCCCGCGGTCATGTCCGGCCCCACCAGGTTGAACTTGTACTCGAAGCCGTCATACGAGCCGTGCCCGATGAGCACCATCACAAAATCGTCGTCCGCCTTGGCCTCCCGCGTCACTTCGCCCAGCGCCTCCCGCAACTGCGCCGCCGTCGCTTGCGCTCCCGTCAACGTGGTCACGTGCGCCGCCGGACCCTCGGCCTTGTAAATCCGGCTCAGTTCGTTGGCGTCCGCCGTAAAGCGCTGCACGTAATCCGGCTCGCCGCCCAGCCCCGCCACGATCACGTAGTAGGTTGCCGCGCGCGCAGACGCCGCTGCCGCGCACAGCAAAGCCGCGAGCAACGCGCGCCTCATATCACACCCCACTTCCGGCGCAGCAGCCACTCCACCAGCGGCAGCCCCAGCAAAAGCAGAAACACCACCGGCATGTCCCACAACTCCTTGGTGCTGCGCACGGAGATGCCAGCCTCGGAATACGAAATGTCCCGCGGCAGATTCTTCAGGTCCGTCGACTTCCAGTAGCGCCCGCCGGTTTCCTCGGCAAGCTGTTCCAGCAAACGCCGGTTCTGCGCCGTGTGAAAGTTCTCCGCAACCCCGTCTTCACGCTGAAACGTCAGCACATCGCTGCCCAGCGGATCGGCTACGTCGGTCGCCGAGTTCGCTGTCACCTCGGCCAGATAGGCGCCCGGTCTCTCTGCCGTCCAATCCGCCTGGTATAAACCCGGCGTATCCGCCGAAGGGGTCAGATCGACCATGGTGTTCACGCCCCCAGGCCCCACAATGTGCGCCGACACCTGCGCATCCGCCGAAGGCTGAAACTGCGTGTTGCGCACCTCGGCCGAAATCTGCACCTGCCCGTCGTCCATCAGCAGCCGTGCCGGCATCGACGCCGTAACTTGCCCCGGCGACTCCGCGACCAGCCAGCGCAAAAGCTGTTGCCAGAACAAATCGTGTGAGGGATCGCCGAGCGCCTCGCTCATCTGCCAGCGCCACGTCCCGCCGCTGGCCACAATCGCCGTGCGCCCATGCCCGTACCGCTGCGTAATCAGAAACGGCATGCGCCGGCCTTCCGCGTGCATCTCCACCAGCACCGTTGCGCCGGGCTTCGGCGCGCCCGGATCTTCGTAATCGGCCAGGTAAGTCAGCTTCCTCCAACGCTCGGCGTTTTTCACCGGATCGTCGAGCAGTCGCGTGATCGGCGAGTCGACGCCGTCCGGGGTCAGCTCCACGGTCGCCGGGTCGCGATGAAAGTTGTGGTTTCCCGCCGGCAGAAATGTGGGCAGCAAATTGCTCAGGCTCGATCCTGCCCAACCGCCATCGCTCAGCGACGCGTCTCCGCCCAGAAACAGAATCCCCCCGCCGCGCTGATCCACGTACTCGCGCAACAACTCCTGTTCGAGCGGCGTAAAGTAGTCGGCTTGAACTGAACCGATAATGATGCCCGCAAATCCGAACAGCTCTTCCGGCCGCACCGGAAAACCCTCCGCCAGCTCATTGGGATCGCTGATGCCCTGCCGGTAAACCTTGTTTTCGCTGGTGCGCAGCATCGAAACGAGCTGCACCGTAGGATCGTCCTCCTCCGCGCGCCGGATGAACTTGTATTGCCAGCGCGGCTCGCCCTCCACGTACAGAATCTTTCGCTTCGCGTCGCTCACCAGAATGGGCCGCGTCACCGCGTTGTTGTTCAGGTTTTCTTCACCGGGCAGCGGCTCCAGGCCAAAGGTGAGGCTCTTTGCGCCCGCCGCGCCCACGGGGAAGAAGAGCGACTCGGTCTGGATGCGCCCCTCCGGCGCCAGCGTAATCTCCCGCTGGGCAATCAACGTATCGCCGTTGCGCACCGTCAGCGTGGCCTTCTGCCCCGCGTAGCCGTGTTCGGTCAGGCTGATCGTGGTGGCTACGCGCGCATTGGCTGTGGCCCGCGGCTCCACGCTCACGTCCTGAACTTCCACGTCGTGCGCCGGTTCCACCTTGCCGAAGCCGATCGTATGCACCGGCAACCGCCGGTTGCGCAACGCCTGCAAGGCGTCCAGGCCGATCCCCGTGCCCCCCAACCCGGCCGTGTTCTCCGCGCCGTCGCTCAGCAGCAAAACCGCGCCCACAGGCAGGTCCGCCGTGTCCGTGGCCAGCTTTTTCAGGCTGTCGCCGATATGCGTGGCCGGTTCGGTCGGCGCAATCCCCTGCGGGTTATCGATCTGTGCCAGTCCGCCGCCAAACCGGTAGACCCGCGTCTGGAACCGCTTCTTCAAGCCCGCCAGCACGCCGCCCTCCAGCGCCTCCAGCGCGGCCGCCTCGCGGGTTTTGCCGCTGCTGTCCGCGATCGCCATACTGCGCGAGTCGTCCACCACCACGGCAATGATGTTCTGCTGCGAGCTGAGCTCCGCCACCGTCATCGCCGGCTGCCACAACAGCAGCAGGATCAGCGCCACCAGCGCCGACTGCGCGCCCCAAATCGCCCACGCCCGCCAGTGCCTCAAATTGGGCGCCGCGTTGCGCAGTCTCCACCTCACCAGCAGCGCCAACCCGCCCGCTGCCACGGCAATCAATGCCAGCAGCAGCCACACAGGCCAGGTCCCCAGCAGCTCGAATCGCCCTTTGGTGAAAACCGGACTCGGGTACTTGAAAAGGAACTGAAACATGCACGCTTCCCGTCTTGCCGGAACTCGTGACTGTTGATCTTCTGCGGTTCAATCTCGCTTCGGAGACTTTAGGCCTTCAAACCGCCAAATCTGGTCCTAAGTAAACGGGGTTAGTGCTTCTCCAGCTCCCCAAAATCGGAGCTTGGGATGCCTCGCCTTGTGCGGAAAAAGCGGTCAGTGACCGAATCGGTCAGGGACCTAGTGCGTCATGCCATAGATGATGAAGTCGAGCCCGACGCGGAAGGCCATTGAGGCGAACGTCTCCGGATAATTCGGGTCGTCGGCCCATTCCCATGCGTCGCCCAGGTGCATGTTGTGGCAGATGGCCACAATGATTCGGCCCTTGTCGTCGCGGATGGCCCGGTACTTAGGCTGGTAGCCGTCCTTCTCATAGGTGCGCCCGGTCCACACATATTGCTCGCCCGGAATCTGCATTTTATTGTCGACGTCATAAAGCGTATGGAAGATTTCATCTCCGCTTTGCAGATCTTCGACCGGGCGATTGGGCAGCACCTCGCGCATCCCGTTCATAAAATTCTCCCAGTCCTCGGTGCCGTGAAAATCGTCCACCATCAGGAACCCGCCCTTTAGCAAATACTCGCGCAGCCGTTTCGCTTCGGCGGGAGTAAAACTCCAGTCCTCCACCTGCACCGCGTAGATCCACGGATAGTTAAAAATATCGTCGTTGTCCAGCGTCACCACCTGCTCCGTCGGCCGCCCGTCGATGCGCGTCAGCCGGTGCATGGCGATCAGAAACTGCCGGTCGGCCTTGGGATAGTCCCGCGACCAAGCCGCGAATCCCCAGAAACCGCGCCGCCCGTAAGCGCCGTAGCTGGCCATATTTGAGTGATAAGCCATGCGCGACCAGTAAAACTCCGCCTTGACGTTACTCTCGGAGTCGTTGTCGCCGAATCCGTAATCCCCTCTCCGCTGCAAGGCCCACAGCCCCACCCCGCAGACTGCCGCGGCCACGGCCAGGAGGGCGACCCGAGAGAGCTTCATAGAGGACCTCCGCGAAGGGGAAGTACGCGAGAGAACCGGGAAAGACGCTTACCATCGGAACGACTGACTACATCATAGACGATTTTCGACTCGCTTGGGTTTGCTAGGTTCTCCATCGGCCCCGGCGGTTTTTTGGCCGCCGGTCCCCTCCCTTGTCCGCCCTCCGCGGACCATGAGACCATGCAAACACGCCCCTCAGGGAAGGGGCGTCTCGGTGAAACGACGTAATCTGCTCAAGCTCGGCGGCATGGCCTTGGCCCAAGCAGCGGCCCGCATGCCGGCGCAAACCATGCTCGGCGCGCCCACCCCGGCGCACTCCGCCA
The DNA here is from genome assembly GCA_030040395.1 of Acidobacteriaceae bacterium. Taxonomy (GTDB): domain Bacteria; phylum Acidobacteriota; class Terriglobia; order Terriglobales; family Acidobacteriaceae; genus Telmatobacter. Next base: position 2,289 of record JASHTU010000229.1, on the reverse strand, counting down.
TGGCGGGATCAGATGGCCCCGAGCCCCAGGGCAAAGCAGACTATACGCTTCGTATTGCTCCGGTTACCGTCGAGCTCGACCCCGCCCACATTCTCTCCACCATCGGCTACAACGGCTCGTCTCCCGGTCCGGTGCTGCGCATGAAGGAAGGTAAGCCTGTCACCGTCGATATCATCAATGACACCGACACTCCCGAACTCGTGCACTGGCATGGCATGTTCATTCCGCCCGAGATGGACGGCGCGGAGGAAGAGGGTTCTCCCTTCGTGCCTCCCCATGGGCGGCGCCGCGTTCAGATCACTCCCCGGCCGGCGGGCTGCCGGTGGTATCACACCCACACCATGGCCATGGACGATCTGCACAAAGGCGGCTATACCGGCCAGTTCGGATTCCTCTACGTTGACGGCGGCGACGACCCCGGCCAATACGATCAGGAGCTTTTTCTCGCCGTGCGTGATTGGGAGCCCTATTTCAGCGCCTCTATGGAAGATGATGACGACGACACGCATAGCGGTCCGCTGCTCGAAAAACCCGCGGTCATGAATACCGCGCCCGACGGCCTCGAAGTCAATTCCATGACGTACTCCATCAACGACAAGGCCCTCGGCTCCGGCGACCCCATTCGCGTCCGCCAAGGCCAGCGCTTGCTCATCCATTTCCTCAACGCCAGCGCCATCGAAAATCGCCGCATCGCGCTCGCCGGTCACAAGATGAAGGTCATCGCGATGGACGGCAATCCCGTCCCCTCACCGCAGTTGGTTGACTCCATCTTCCTCGGCGTCGCCGAGCGCATCGACGCCATCGTCGAGATGAATAACCCCGGCATCTGGATTCTCGGCGGCACGGAAAAGCCGGTCCGCGATTCGGGCCTCGGCATCGTTGTTGAGTATGCCGGCCAGCACCAGCAGCCGAAGTGGATCGACCCGCCACAGACACCATGGGATTACACCATCTTCGGCAAAACCGACGCCGCATCGCCACCGCCGCAGGAGAGCATTGAGCTGATCTTCGGGAAAATCCCCGGCGGTGCGGGCAAGTTCAATCTATTCCTCGTCAACGGGAAGCCCTATCCCCATAAAGGCGAGTTGGTTCTCCACGAGGGCGTGCGCTACCGCCTCGTGATGCGCAACCAGACCGACGACGCCCACCCCATGCACATACATCGTCACCTCTGGGAGCTGGCGTCAATCAACGATAAGCCCACCGCCGGCGTCATGAAAGACACCGTCGTCGTCCCCTATTACGGCCGCGCCGTCGTCAACTTCACCGCCGACCAGCCCGGCCTTACCTTCTACCACTGTCACATCCAGCAGCACATGGACTACGGCTTCAAAGCCCTCTTCCGCTACGCCTGACGCCTCTGAGCAGCCTCAGGAATAACCATGAAGACGGTACAGGCAATAGCGCGAAGGACGCTCGCCTTAGCGTGAAGGGTGCGGGCTTTAGCCTGTACATAAACCGCAGAAAATGCGATGGGCTCTTGACCACCGAGGCGCCAATTCCGCCAGACTGAGCCACTCCCAAGCCATTGCCCGTCCCGTCCCGTCACTCCGCCGCTTTCACTTTCACCACAAAGTAGTTGAACGCCGCGCCCGGCCTGGGTTTCACCTGGTGCGGCAACTTGGGCGGAATGGCGATCACATCTCCCGGCGCCAGCGCCTTTTCCATGCCGCCCTCAATCCCCGATGAGCGCAGTTCGTTAGGCGCGGTCTCTTTCGGGTCCACCATCTTGCCGCCGTAAATCAGCGTGGCGTGGCCGCTCTCAATGACCATAATGTCCGACTCGGTCGCGTGGTATTCCGCCTGCCCCGGGCCCTCCCGGTGCACCAGCAGGAAGCGTTGATTTCCTTCTGTCGCAATCGTCTTGAGCCCCAGCTTGGTGGCGTCCAACTGGGACGAAAGCGCGTTGCTCATGTCGATGATCTGCCCCTTCGACCAGAAGTGAAATCCCGCCGGCGCCTCGTCCTGTCCCAGAACCACGCCCGACGCCAAAAACAGCACCCCCACGCTCGACGCCGAAAGCAGCGCCATCGCCAGTTTCTTCATTTTTCCTCCTTGTTTTTTTATCTCGATGTCTTTTGCTCGCCAGATTTTGAACTTCAGTCGGCGTGCGACTTAAACAATAAGAGCGCTTGCAGGCAAACTATACCGGCCCGCAAGTGCTCTTCGCAATGCGCCAATTTTCAGGCTTTTCGATCAATGAGAGCGCCCACGCGCTCGCCCTCTGGGACCGCTCCTCTCCTAAAACGAGAACTTCGCTCCGAACCGCGCAACCCGCGGCGAAATCAG
>JASHTU010000228.1 GCA_030040395.1 Acidobacteriaceae bacterium | reverse complement strand
ATGGGGGTCATCATGATGACGGGCATCGTGGTTTCCAACAGCATTCTCATCGTGGAATTCGCGGGCATTTTGCACGGCGAGGGCCAGCCGCTGCTGGAGGCGGTGGTTCATGCCTGCCGAATTCGCTTGCGGCCCATTTTGATGACGTCGCTGGCCACGCTGCTGGGCATGATTCCCATGGCCATCGGCCTGGAAGCGGGGAGCGAGCAGTATGCTCCGCTGGCGCGGGCGATTATCGGCGGACTGGCTCTATCCGTAGCCGTTACCGTGTTCCTGGTTCCCGCCGTGTACATGATCATCCACGGGCGGCGCGAGACCAGGATCGCGGTCGCGGGGGAACTGAACCATGAGTAAGCAGCCGAGCATGCGCGCCCCCCGAGTCGCCCGGATCATTTTTGCCATCGGAGCCATATCCGCGTCAGCCGGCATGGGCTGGCCGCAACAACCAAAGCTGCCGGAGGCTCCGGCATCGCATTGGCTCGCTCTAGCCCAAGCCGCTGCGCCTTCCGCTCCGATGCCGCCGGCTACTCCGACGGCGCCTCCGGTTCCGGGACAAGTAACCGCCGCGGTTCCCGGCGGGGTTCCGACCGGCGGGCCGCGGCTCACCATCGAACAGGCCGAACAGATGGCCATCCGGAACAACCCCAATATCAGTGTGGCGCGGTTGCTGGCGTTGGCCCAGGCGCAGGTGACGCGCCAGGCGCGGGCGCCGGAGTTGCCCTTCGCGGTCAGCAATTTAACCGCTGTCGGCGACCATAGCGGCAGCCGAATTACCGGGGGGGGCACGCTGAACAGCCCCAGAATCCTGGAGAAGGCGGCGGCCGGGCTGACTGTGGGTCAACTGATCACGGACTTCGGCAGAACCCATAACCTGGTGCGAAGCGCGCAATCAAACGCCAGAGCACAGCTGGAGAGCGAGCGGGCGACAGAGTTGGACATCATTCTGACCGTGGACCAAGCGTTTTACCAGGCGCTGACCACGCAGGCCTTGTTGCGCGTGGCGCAGCAGACCCTTGCCCAGCGCCAGGCCACCGGAGATCAGGTGGGCGCGCTGACCAAGGCGAAGGTGAAATCCGATCTCGACCTGAGTTTTGCCAATGTGCAAATTTCGCAAGCGAATTTGCTTCTGCTTGACGCCAAAAACAATGAACAGGCCGCCATGGCGGAGCTCAACGACGTGATGGGCTCGGAGCAGGATCAGCATTACACATTGGTGGACGAGACCAACGGCAGTCCTCCGCCAGCTCCCGACAATGCGGAGCCGCTGGTACAGACGGCGTTCGGGCAGCGTCCCGACTTGGCCTCGCTGAACGATAAGTATCTCTCCGCCAAGCAGTACAGCACGGCGGAACGGGACTTGTGGATGCCGACCATCTCGGCGATGACCGGCGTGGGAGCAACGCCGGTGCGCGATGACCTGATCGAGTCTTCCTGGTATTTCGGCGCGGGAGCCAACATCAACATTCCGGTCTTCAACGGGTTCCTTTTCAACGCGGATGCGCAAGAAGCCAAGCTACGCGCGCAAGCCGCACAGGAAGACGTCCGCAGTCTTCGCGATACGATTGCGCGCGACGTGCGCACCGCGGTGCTGAATGCGCAAACGGCTTTTCAGCGCATCGGCGTCACGCAAGAGATGCTCAACCAGGCTAACTTCGCGCTCGACCTGGCGACGGCGCGCTATAAGATCGGCTTGAGCAGCATCGTCGAGCTGACCCAGGCGCAACTGGCGCAAACCCAGGCCGAGATCGCGAACACGAGCGCGCGTTATTCCTATCAGACCGCCTTGGCTGAAGTGCGGTACGAGACCGGGCAGTAGGGGGCAAACGACTGTGAGCGTTTATAACATGGGAAACATTCGGACCTCGAACTTCCGGTCTCCGATTTCCGATCGCTGACCCTTGGCGCATTTCGCCCTGAGCTATATGCCATTGAAGCGGGCTTGAACCACGCCTGTACACCTCCGGCGCACTCCCGGGCACCCTTGTACCGCCGGCAGTGCGCGCATACAACCGCGTCACGCGCGTGGTGAGCCCGATCTAAAACGCCCCACGGAAACCCCCGCTTTCGCCGCTCGCACGAAAAATGCGGCCTTTGCGGCCAAGAAAAAATCTGTTGTCGACGCAAATATTCCCCGGTAAACTGATAGGAATCACCCCTCCCCTCGCGACAATTTGAGCGAATATGACAGAAAGGTCCCCTCCGGGATGCGATCTCCGATCTGCGCCTTGTTTCATTTCCTGCGTTGCCGTCGCCGCTGCCTGCCCAGTGTCCTTTGCTTGGGTATGCTGCTGAGCCATTGTGCAGTCGGAACGAGTGCGCAGCAATTCCTGCTCGCCCGGCCTCAAACAGCCCCGGGCCCAACGCCCGAATCCAGCGAGCTCTTCTTCGAGACATACCTATCCAACGCAGTTTTCAAGTTTGCCGGCGGCGAGCTATCCTCCATGAACTACTACGGAGGTATCGAGTACGACAGGCACAACCCGGGTACGTACACAACCCGCGCCGGCCGCTTCTGGAGCGGTCCGGCTAAACTTGCGCATGCCCGGTTTACGTATGTGGCAGAAGTGCTGCCGATCAACCTGCTTCGCCAGCCCACCCAAACCGACATCTGGGGAGATGGCCTGAGCCCGGCGCGCAAGACCGTCCCGGGAATCGCGATATCACCCTTGGGCTTTCGTTGGATGTGGCGCGACGGCAAAGCCTTTCGGCCGCTCTGGACGGTCAAGTTGGGCGAGGCCGTCTTCACTCAGAAGGCGCTGGGCACAAATGCCTCGTATGAGAACTTCACCGTACACTCGGAAATCGGCTTCCAGGCCAAACTCGCTGCGACAACCGATCTGCGCCTGGACTATGCCTACCAGCACATTTCCAACGCCTATTCGAATGCAAGCAATCCCGGCCTCGACACGGTCGGCCCCAGCTTCGGCATCGTCTATCACCTCGCCGCCTCCAGCAAGTGGTGAGCGCCGCATACACGCACTTGCCGAGGCGCATCGGATCGAGGAGGAAATTCCATGCTCGGACATGATTGTGGAGGGCAGGCGCCCAGCGCCGTTTTCCCGGTAGCCGCACCCTATCGCGGAGGCGCTGCGTTACATCCTGCCGCTCTTTCCAGTCCGTCTTCGCCGCCGGCAGGATTCGGTTTACCCAATGCTCGCGCTTCGTCCTCGCGAGAGCACCGCGGAACCACGCCGAGTTCTTGATGCGCGATCGATCTTCTTCCAGAAGCCGACAAAGTAGTCGATGGCGGAGATGGAGGAGACCACCACGGTGAAATAGATGGCGGCGATGGCGTACCATTTTACCGGAATCACCACCACGCCGATTTGCCAGTGATCCCAGCGGTGCGCCAGGATGGCGGAGACGACGGCGACGATCTGCACCACGGTTTTGAGCTTGCCCAGTTCGCTGGCGGTGATGGTAAACCCTTCCGAGGCGGCGATGGAACGCAGGCCGCTGATGAGGAACTCGCGCGCGATAATCACCACGGCGATCCAGACTTTGACGACCTGCGGGTTATACGCCACCAGAGCGATGAGCGCGGCTGTAACCATGATCTTGTCGGCCAGCGGATCGAGCAACATGCCCATGGTGGTGATCTGGCCGCGTTTCCGCGCCAGATACCCGTCCAGGCCGTCAGTGATCGAGGCCAGCACGAAGAGGATGGAAGCCGAAATTTCTTGCGCGCCGCTTTGCCCCGGCCAGGAAAAATGGGGCGAAAGAATCCATAAAAGCAGCGGAATCATGATGATCCGGCTCATCGTGATGGAATTGGGCAGATTCATTGCTTTCCTTATTTTAGGCCAACGACAGCGGGCTTTCAGGGAGTGCGGCCTTTCGCGAAAAGGAGGCGCGATCGCTGTTTGACCTTGCGGGCGCGCGTTTGGCAGACTCAGGACCGAGTTCAGGGTCGATCAACCGAGAGGGACGCTCCGCACCACGCATTGGCTCCTTACGAGAGCCCTCCATCCGTCATCATTTCGGCGCTCATCCGGCATCACGTTCCAGGCCCGTCCCGGAGAAAACTCATGGAAGCTCTGCAATCGCCACCCCGCGTCTTCTCATCTACGAGAATGGTACAGCGATTCGCCTCCCGCCCAAAATTCGGAGGATGTCCAGCACTTAGCTGAAACCGGCGGGCGGCGGTTAATTCGATGTGCGCGACGCCGACTTCGGGCTGGCGGCGATCCCGCACTCGCGGCGCCCCCGGGTGGTTTCAGAATCTCGCGATTCTCCATTCGCCATAGCGGTTTTCTCTTGTTTGGCCGATGAAA
>JASHTU010000227.1 GCA_030040395.1 Acidobacteriaceae bacterium | reverse complement strand
ACGGCGCCGGTGGTGGTGGCGCCGGCCATGAACGTGAATATGTGGAATCATCCGGCGACGCTGGCGAATCTGGAAATTCTGCGCCAGCGCGGCGTTCGCGTCATCGAGCCGGGAACCGGCGAACTGGCCTGCGGTATGGTCGGCGCGGGGCGCATGGCCGAGCCGGACGCGATCGCCAACGCCGTATTCTCGCTACTCGATCGCCGCCGCGATTTGGCCGGAGAAACCGTCCTGGTCACCGCCGGGGGCACACGCGAGGCAGTGGATCCGGTGCGCTTTATCGGCAACCGCTCCAGCGGCAAAATGGGCTACGCGCTGGCTGAAGCCGCGCAAAGCCGCGGGGCCAAAGTGATTCTGGTGAGCGGGCCGACGGCGCTGCATGCGCCGCCGCGCTGCGAATTGGTCAGGATCACCACCGCGGCTGAAATGCGGAACTCGGTGCTGGCGCGCTTGAACGAAGCCACGCTGGTGATTAAGGCCGCCGCCGTGGCCGACTATCGTCCCGTGAAGGTTTCGGAACAGAAGCTGAAGCGTACGGGGCCGCTTACGCTCGAACTCACGCCCACCGAAGATATATTGGCTGAAGTGGTGCGGCGCCGTCGGCCGGGGCAGCTTATCGTGGGTTTTGCCGCGGAAACCCAAAACCTGATGGAAAACGGCCGCGCCAAGCTGTTGGCCAAGGGAGCCGACGCTATTGTGGTCAACGATGTGGCCGGTGAAGGCGTCGGCATCGAGGCCGACACCAATGCGGCTACGTTCCTCACTCCCTCGACCGCAATTGAGATGCCGCAGATGCCCAAGCGCCAGCTTGCGGACCGCATTCTCGACGAGATTCTTGCTCTCCGCCGCCCGCGCCCGGTGGTTGTTGAACTCGATGAGCGCGAGGGCGCGCAGTCGCGCCAGGATCTGGTTCTCGACGAAACCATTGCGGCGGGCGCTCGGCGGCGTCAGCTTGTTGTGGAGTAAGCGGGGTGGCGCGCCCGACCGAGGATGCGGCGGACCCCGCGCTGCGCAGCGCTCTCGTGGAGCGCATGCGCTTCTATCGCGAGCTGGGCCTCACCGAGTTCTACCGTCGGGCTGTTGATCAGGCTGCGCACGACCAGGACCCGCTCGAGGATGCCGAGTCGCGTGCAGGCGATGCGCAGGAACCAGAGAAGTCTTCCGCACCCTCTTTATCCGGCGGAAGCGCGAGTGAAGCTGAGAATCAGCCGGAGCCAATCGCATTATCTGTCCAAGCCAACTTCTTCGCAGAGGAACCCGCCATTCCCGCTCGCAAAAATTTTTCCGCGCCACCCCACGTTGCTCCCGCCGTGCCGCTCGAGGATCGCGCCGTCGCCCTGCGGCTCATTCGGGAGGATATCGGCGACTGCACCCGCTGCGCGCTGCACAAAGGCCGACACACCATTGTGTTCGCCGACGGCTCGCCCACCGCGCGCCTCATGTTTGTGGGCGAAGGCCCCGGCGCCGACGAAGATGCGCAGGGGCTGCCTTTCGTGGGCCGCGCCGGCCAACTGCTCAACAACATGATTTCCGCCATCGGACTGAAGCGGGAAGAGGTCTACATTGCCAACGTGGTCAAGTGCCGGCCGCCGAACAACCGGACGCCCGAACCGGTGGAAGCCAACACCTGCTCGCCGTTTCTGTTCCGCCAGATCGACGTGGTGCATCCGGAGGTGATTGTCGCTCTCGGCGCCACCGCGGCCACTTATCTGCTCGGCCAGCGGCAGCCTTTGGCCGGACTGCGCGGCCGCGTGCATGCCTTTCGCGGCGCCAAGCTGATTGTCACCTATCATCCGGCTTTTCTTCTGCGCGATCCGCGGCAAAAGAAAGAAGCTTGGGCCGACCTGCAGATCGCGATGCGGGAACTGGGTTTGAAGCCGCCCACCCGGGGTTGAGCCTACTGTTGCGGGTTGGGCTGCGGGTTTGGCTGCTGGATGGGGCCGGTCGATGGCGACGGGTTAGAAGTGCCGAAGCCCGGGCCGTTATTCGCGCCGCCGCTGCCGTTGTTCGTGCCGCCGAAGCCGCTCCCGCCGAAACCGTTGTTCGATGGGCCGAATCCAGTGCCGCCAAAACCGTTGCTGGAGCCATTGGTCCCGTTAGCGCCGTTCACGCCTCCTCCTACGGGCTGGCCGATCATTCCCGCGTTTCCGCCGGCCTGCGTCGTCATGTCGGCAAGCGGGGTATAGGTGAATTCCCACTGGTTGTAGTGGTCCTTCTTCTTATAGATCAGAATGGATTGCTTGGGGCTTGCGGGCTCGACGCCGACCAAGCCCGCGCCGCCAAAAGTCTGGCCGTTCTGGCCGCTCATGAAGCTGGAACCGGTTCCCGTTCCCGAGCCGGAGGTGGAATTGCCATTGGCGTCGGTTCCGGTGGCGCCATTCGCGCCAGACGCGTTGTTCGCGCCGTTCGTGTTGTTGGAGGAATCAGTCGGATTGCCGTTCGTGGTGGAGCTTGGAGTGGTATTGGAAGAGCCAAACAGGGAACTGCCGCCGGGCGATGAGCCCAAGCCGCCAGGCGAGGAGCCAAATCCACCAGAGGAGCCAAGTCCGCCAGACGAAGAGCCAAATCCGCCAGGCGAGGAGCCAAATCCGCCGCCTGGAGAGCCGAAAGCGCCTCCAGAAGCGCCAAACCCACTCCCGGCCGGGGAGCCAAAGCCGCTGCCAGCCGCGCCGTTGCCTCCGCTCGGCCCAATGCCGGCAACCGGCGCAGCGCCTCCTATGCCCCCCAGCGGCTGGCCGAAGAAGCCCATTGCCAGGGGAGCCTTATTCTGGCCGAAGAGAATCGGCTTCCAATCGTCTTTGCCGGTCATCGGGTCGATGTATTTCTTGCGCAGAAAGCGGATGTTGTTGGTCTTTACCAGAGCATCGATGCTGGGCGGATACGCCCCGAATTTGCGATAGTAGAGCTGGATGGCGCGGATATATTGCTTGCCGCGTTCCATGGTCTCCACCTCGTGGTCGCGCTGAATCGACTTGGCGATCTCCGGCGCGGCCACAGCCATGGCGAGAGAGAAAAGAAACAACATGAAGATGACGGCGATCAGCATGTAGCCGCCTTCAGCAGGCTCGGGGGCCAGCTTGCGGCTGCGGATTGGAACCGGATTCGCCATCGCTGAATAGACTCGCTGCGCCGCAAAGGCGTTCGCACCCCTGCCGGTCTGAGGTTTTAGAACGACGAAAGGTTGAGCGTCTGCGTGTTGTTGTAAGCCAAATCCGTAACTTCCACGCTGGTCGCTTTGATCGCGTCCACTTTATAACGATGATCCACGATTTCGCCGATCCGCGCCATGAAGATGTCGCCATTTTCCACGAAAAACGCCTGGATCGATTTGTCCTCCGCCTCGGTGTAGCCGAAGTACTTGAGGTTGATAACCGGCGGCCGCGGCGGGCCCGGCGGCGGTGGCGCTACGGTGACCGCCGGTGCGCCGGCCCGCGCGCTCTTGATGGGAGTGGGGATGGCAGCCGGGGCCGAATCGGCGGAAAAAATGTTCCTGCCCGTGCCTTCGTATTTCACGTCCTCGCTTTGCGCCAGCTTGTCGAAGTGCAGGGCAGGATCGATGCCGG
>JASHTU010000226.1 GCA_030040395.1 Acidobacteriaceae bacterium | reverse complement strand
CTTCCCGCGTGGGAGCCGGGCATCCTTGAGATTCATCACATCGCCACCGGCCGCGGCAACTCGACCCTGGTCATCGGGCCGGATGGCGCGACCATGCTGGTGGACGCGGGTGAGGCGCATGGCGCGGCGGATTCGATGCCACCGGCCATGCCGAATGCCACCCTGGCGGCGGGCCAATGGATTGCGCGCTACGTCAGCCGGCAAATCGACAGGATTGGCCAAAGCGCCCTGAACATTTTGCTGCTGACCAACCTGCGCGGCGATCGCGTGGGCGACGTCGACCCTTCCACTCCCCCCTCCGCGCTGGGCGATTACAAACTCACCGGCGCCGCGGCTGTGGCGGAAGCCGTGGAAGTGCGCGAGATAATCGATCGCGGCTGGCCCGATTACAGCTATCCCGCGCCGCCGCGCGATGCGGCCGCGCTCAACTACATCGCTTTGGCCCGAAGCCAGGCGGAACTCGGAACCAGCATCCAGCGCGCGCAACCCGGATCGTCGCGCCAGCTAGCCCTCCGCGTGCATCCCGACCTCTATCCCCAGTTCGAAGCGCGGGTGCTGGCGGCGAACGGCAGTGTCTGGACCGGTTCCGGGGAAGCGTTCCAGGCGCATTTTCCGCCCCTCAGCGGCCTTGCCGCCACGGAAATGCCCAGTGAAGAGATGTGCAGCATTGCCTTGCGCCTGACCTTTGGCCGATTCCGGTATTACGCCGGCAGCGGCCTCACCTGCACCACCGCGCCGGGAGGTTCTTCGTGGCGCGACATCGAGACGCCGGTTGCGCAGGTGGCTGGTCCCGTCGGCGCCGCGCAAGCCGATCACGATGGCGGGCCGGGCGCCAGCGGACCTTCGGCCGTTCGCGCACTGCGGCCGCGCGTCTGGGTGGTTCCAACTTGGCAAGTCTCCCAGCCGGCGGTCAGCGTGCTTCAGAATCTATTCAGTCACGATCTCTATGCGGGAGAGAGGTCGGTTTTCGCCCTCGACGCCGCCCCGGCGGCCCTCGAAAGCGCCATGCCGCTTTCTGGCCGGCTCGCGAGCAGCGACGGCCACGTGGTGCTCCGTGTGCCCATCGAGGGGCGTACTTTCACCGTCTATGTGCTCAACGCGCGCGACGAACTGGGCACAGTGAATGCCGTCTTTGGACCCTTCGCCACGGAAAGATCCCCGGCGTGATGATTTCCTGGCCGCGTTTCGATAGCCGTCCTCCCATTGGAAAATGGGCAGCTCTGAATTGCGCGACCAATGTTTCCGAGAAGCATCCAAAGAGGCCCGGACGCTCCATCCATCAAAATTCAAAGGAGAATCGCTATGAGCGAAATGACCGCAGAACATGCGCACCTTTTTGTCCACAATGTTGTCCTGGGCATTCTCAAGAACGAAAGCCGCACCACCAGATCAGTTCTCGCCGCTGTTCCCAAGGTGAACCTCGACTATCGTCCTGACCCCTGTGCAAAAACAGCCAATGAACTCCTTCGGCACATCGTCAGCGCTGACAACCTCTTTCTGAGAACGGTAGTGGAGGGAGTGTTTGTCCCGGGCAGTGTGAAGGTTCCGGAGGATTTGAAGACGCCGGAAGAGATTGTTGAATGGTATGGAGAAGAGTACGCGAAGAATTTCGACGCGGTCGCCCAATTGTCGGCGGAACGGTTGATCAGGATGGTGGATTTCCGGGGACTCTTCGAGCGTCCCGCCTACACATTTCTTCAGATCGGCCTGCTCCACACCGTTCACCACCGGGGCCAACTGTCCACCTATTTGCGCCCCATGGGTGGCAAAGTACCGGCGATCTACGGCGAAAGCTACGATTCCGCAGAGGCAAAAAGAGCTGCGCAAGCCTTGGCCTGATTTGTCTTGCCTCAGCTGCACCCTTCGTTCGCAGTGCGAAAATTACCGATCGCTGGTGACTCACCGGCAATCCTGGAAGGCAGTTGTCATCCCGAACGGAGTGAGGGATCCGCGGTTGTCTTCAGCGCATTCCGCAGCTCCCCAAAGGCCTGATGTCCACATTGCCGGTAATCGACCGGAATGCTGAATCTTGGCGTCGACCTGCGCTTACAGCGACAGATCGCCGACACAATGCGCTGCCGGCTTGTACAATTGCGACGTCCCGGGGCCATGGGAATCCCGGCCAAGAGGAGGATCGCAAGAGATGACAAAGGAAGAACACGATATTCGCGAAGCAGAACTGCACCGCACGCGTCGTAAACTTCTTCGGTTTCTCGCTGCCAGTCCTGCAATTGCCTCTCTCGGCGGGATTGCCGCCTTTCTCGGAGAGGAAATAGCTCACTCGCAAGAAAAGACCAACCCCGCAGGCGCTTCGGCGAAACTTCCGGATGCTGACGTCCATTATCCGTTGCCGTGGGAGTTCCCCGACGCCGGCCGGAACTATGCCAACCTGATTACAGATCCTGCGCAGGCGCTCGACGTATTCGATTTCGAGGAACCGATGCATCATCGGGTTGGGTCGGCGTTTCCCGGACATTGGGCCTACTTTGTGACGGGTACTTTCAGCGAAGGCACGCTTCATGCGAATCGCGCAGGGTTTCAGCATGTCTTCCTGAAACCCCGCCGCCTGATGAAAGGCGTTACCGGCGATGCGAACACGAAGCTCACGATCTTCGGAGAGACCTACGATGCCCCCATCTTCACCTGCCCGACGGAAGGCCAGAGAAACGTCTGGATGGCCGATGGCGAACTCTCCGTCTCCCGAGCCTGCAAGGCGCGGAACACGATGCAGATGCTGAGCTGGTGGTGTTCGCAGTCGCCGGAAGATTGCTCCGCCGCTCTCGGCCGTCCCGTGGTGATGCAGATCTATCCCCCGACCGTCTATTCCAACACCCAGATTGCTCTCAAGCGTTTGGAAGCTGCAGGGGTGAAGACCATTGAGTTGACCGTGGACGCGGTAACCGGCCGCAACACGGAAACCCAGAAATGGTTTGTTCAAAACATCGATACTTCGGCGTGCGCGCAGTGTCACACGGCAATGAACGGTCAAGTAGGCGGCACGCATAAAGACGCGGATCTGATGGAAAAGGGATTCAACATGAGCAAAAACCTGGCCGGTTCTCCTCTTGACTGGGACTACGTGGACAGGGTGCGCCAGGACTGGAAAGGAAAACTCGGCATCAAGGGAATTCTCACGCGCGAAGATGCCGCTCTTTGCATTCGGCACGGGATCGATTTCGTCTATGTTTCGAACCACGGCGGACGGGAGGCCGAAGCGGACATGTCAACGATTCAAGTGCTGCCCGGAATTGTGGAGGAAGTGAAAGGCCGAGTTCCGATTTTCATTGACAGTGGATTCCGGCGCGGCACGGACGTATTCAAGGCGCTGGCGCTGGGCGCAACAGCCGTGGGCATTGGTCACCCGATGCTGTGGGGTCTCGGTGCATTTGGCGAGCCAGGCGTCGCCAAGGTCCTCGAAATCCTGCAGTATGAACTGAAGATGACCATGGGGAACGTGGGAACGGCGAAACTGGCGGATATTAATAAGAACTATGTGGAGTGCGATTGGAATTCGCCACTGCCCATAACCGGGTGAAGTTCGCGAGTGGCCGGACCTGCTTTGAGCAGGAAGCCAGTCGCCGGCCATCGATGTCAGTTCACGAACACGCGTAA
>JASHTU010000225.1 GCA_030040395.1 Acidobacteriaceae bacterium | reverse complement strand
AGCATCGAGCTCAAGCACCCCGGGGCAACGGCACTTGCGCGACGATACGGCAACTTTAGCCGGGCATCAGTGATGTGTCTTCATGAATGCGCTCTCGAGGGATGAACGAAGGCAAACGTTCGGTCCGCACGGATACATTTATGAGCTGGCCCTAGTACGTGGCGCGGCCGCCGCTCAGGTCGAAAACGGCGCCGGTGGTATAGGAGTTTTCCGCGGAAACGAGCCAGGCAACCATGGAAGCAATCTCTTCGAGTTCGACGAAGCGCCCGCGGGGAATCTTGCTCAGCATGTAATCGATGTGTTGCTGCGTTATCTGGTCAAACAGGCGCGTTCGGCAGGCGGCGGGAGTAATGCAGTTCACCGAGATGTTGTGCTGCGAAAGCTCTTTGCCGAGCGATTTGGTAAGCGCGATGACTCCAGCCTTCGAGGCGCTATAAGCTGAAGCATTCGGATTGCCTTCTTTGCCGGCTACGGAGGCGATATTTACGATGCGGCCGTATTCCTGTTTGAGCATGTAGGGAACCACAGCACGACAGCAGTAGAAGACGCCATTCAGGTTTACTTCGATCACCCGCTTCCAGGCGTCGAGAGGATACTCCCAAGTGGTAAAGTTGGGTCCGGCAATGCCGGCGCTGGTAACGAGAATATTGATCGGGCCGAGAGCGTCCGCGGTGCTGGCTGCGGCGCGGTCAACCTGTTCCGCATCGGTTACGTCGACGCGGTAGGGATACACGGTTCCCTTGCCGCTCAATCCGCCCGCATGACCGTTCAGTTGAGCGTCATCGAAGTCCCAGATGGAGACCTTTGCTCCACTTGCGAGCAGGCGCTCCGCGACCGCCCAGCCGATTCCCCGCGCGCCGCCGGTAATCACTGCGCAGCCATTTTGAAGATCGATCGTATTCATCCTAATGCGACTCCCTCGGAACTGCCGCACCACGGCAACCGACCAGAAAATCGAAGTCGGCGCCCTTGTCGGCCTGCATCACGCGCTCCACGTAGAGCGACTGGTAGCCGCCCTTCATGGCCGGCGCCGGCTTCGCCCATTCCCCGAGCCTTGCCTTCAGCTCAGCCTCGGAGACGTCGAGGTGCAGCTTTCGCGCGGGGATGTCAAGTTCAACCGTATCGCCATCACGCACCACAGCCAACGGCCCACCCACCGCAGCTTCCGGCGAGACGTGCAGGATCACCGTCCCATATGCGGTGCCGCTCATGCGGGCATCGGAGATGCGGACCATGTCGGTGACGCCCTGCTTGAGCAGTTTGGGAGGCAAACCCATGTTGCCGACTTCCGCCATGCCCGGATATCCGCAGGGGCCACAGTTTTTGAGCACCAGGATGCAATTCTCGTCGACATCCAGGTCGGGATTGTCGATGCGCTGATGATAATCTTCAATGCTTTCAAAGGTCACCGCGCGGCCGCGATGACGCATGAGGTGAAGCGATGCGGCTGAGGGCTTCAGCACGGCGCCGTTTGGGGCCAGATTTCCGCGCACCACCGCGATGCCGCCATCATCGACCAAGGGACGGTCGAAGGGCCGAATCACTTCGGGGTTCCAGTTGGGCGCATCCTTCGAATTTTCCCAAATGGACTGGCCGCTGACGGTGATCGCGTCGCGATGCAAAAGGCCGTTCTCTCCCAGCATGCGCAGGATGGCGGGCAGGCCGCCGGCGTGGTAGAAATCCTCCATCAGGAAGCGCCCTGAAGGCATTAAGTCGATCAGAGTGCGAACATTGCGGCCCAGTCGATCCCAGTCGTCGAGACACAGATCGACGCCGATCCTCCCCGCGATGGCCAGAGAATGGATGACCACATTCGTGGAGCCACCGATGGCGCCGTTCACCCGAATGGCGTTTTCAAACGCTTCGCGGGTAAGGATCTTGGAAAGGCGGAGATCTTCGTGAACCATTCCCACGATGCGGCGGCCGACCATGTGCGCCATGGTCAGGCGGCGGGAATCCGGAGCGGGAATCGCGGCGTTGCCGGGAAGGCCGAGACCGATGGCCTCGACCATGCAGGCCAGAGACGAAGCTGTACCCATGGACATGCAGTGGCCCGCGGAACGCGACATGCAGACTTCCGCTTCGTGGAAGGTGGAAAGATTCATGCGGCCCGCTCTTACTTCTTCGTTGAAGCGCCATACATCGGTGCCCGAGCCAATATTCTGGCCGTGGAATTTGCCGTTGAGCATGGGGCCGCCGGAGAGCACGATGGTGGGAAGGTCGCAACTGGCTGCGCCCATAATCAAAGCCGGGACAGTCTTATCGCATCCGGTGAGGAGAACCACGCCGTCCAGGGGATTGGCGCGGATGGATTCCTCGACATCCATGCTGACCAGATTGCGAAAGAGCATCGCGGTGGGCCGGAGATTGGATTCGCCGAGCGACATTACGGGAAACTCGACCGGGAACCCGCCCGCCTCCCACACGCCGCGCTTGACGCGTTCCGCCAATTCGCGAAAATGCGCGTTGCAGGGTGTGAGTTCGGACCATGTGTTGCAGACGCCAATCACCGGCCGGCCGTCGAAGGCGTGTTCCGGATAGCCGCGCATCCAACTGCGATGAATGAAGCCGTTCTTGTCCTCGGGGGCGAACCAGCGGGTGGATCGAAGAATACGCTCCGGTTTCCTGTCGGTTCCGGAGGACGGCCCATTGATGGGGGAAACTGCAGCTGGATCTCTTTTCATCTTGGAAACCTTCGGGAACGAGGTGCGCAGGAAATCGTCCGACGGGCCTTGAGGGCCCGCTCGCATCGCCTCCTGCTTCTAAAGACATCCCAGGCTATCGAATCTTCCAGGAAACTTGTCATGAATTTCGGCGTTGCTCCCGAACCTGCTGAATTGAGCGACTGTTTGTATACATTATACAGAAAGGCCGCTTTGCCGTCCTCGAAGATTTCAGCTTAGTGTTGAAAAAACATGCGTCCCGGCAAACTCTCCTCCACCCGTACAAACGATCGGTTTAGACCGAACCCCGCGGGCCCCTCTACTCCGAACGGCCGTTGCCGTTGATCTGGCGCGAGCTTTCCTTGACCTCGCTGCCGGCAACCTTTCCGCCCTGCTTTGCGCCTGCCGGACGCGTTTTATCGCTGGCCGCCTGGAAAAGAGCGGGAGGCGCTTTGGCCAAACTCGAGAAGAGTTCCGGATCCTTGTAAGCAATGCGCAAATGCACCAGCAGGGCTCCAGCGATGTCTCCTTCTTTGGGGCTGAGCAGCACATTGAGCAGGGCGCGATGATGATTCAAACGCCACTGCCGCAACTCGAAACTGACATGCTCGAGAGTCTTGTGGGCAAACAGCGGCGTGACCAGTGATTCCAGCGTCTTGACCAGACGTGGATTTCCGGAGGCTTCCCAAATGGCGCGGTGAAAACGGAGATCTAGAGCCGCGGCCTCGGACAATTCCCCGCTCCAACTCTCCATTTTGTCGACCAGAGCGGCGAGGTTCGCGGCGATCTCGGGAGTCATGTGGATGCGGGCAAGCTTGAACGCCTCGGTCTCCAGAATCATGCGCACGCTGTTGATCTTTTGTGTATCCTCATCGGAGAGCTGGGTGACAAACATGCCCCGATGTTTGCGGTTGGTGACCAGGCCGGACTCCTGCAACTGAAATAACGCTTCCCGCACCGGAATGCGGCTGATCTCGAACTCGCGCGCGATCATGCTTTCGTTGAGACGATCACCGGGCTTATATTTGCCGGAAAGAATCGCGTCGCGAATGCGCTGGAGCAGATAGAGCTTCAGCGTGGAAGGAGTCGCGACTGGTAGGCCCATGGTGCCTCCCTCTACGAGCGCTGCCGGGTTAAGAGTTGACCCTGCATCAATGTTTGCACCTGGGGTGGCGATCGGTTGACACATCCTCGAAAGTGTACTTAGTATTCAGAGGGTAGAATACCGCATACTGGTCGATTGTTCAATCCACAATCGCATCTTCCGAGGAAACCTCCTCTCTTGCCCAAGTTTTCGCATCGCCGTCGGACTATGCGGAAGCGCGCGGAGAATTATCGGGAGCCGGAGCGGGGGAGGGGAGGATGGTTGATGGGTCGGGTTTTGCCGTTCCCGCGCGAGGCTCGCCGATGAAGCCCAGCCGCACGCGTTACAGTGTGGTGGCCCTGGCCCTTGGGCTGGCCATACTCTCCTACATCCAGCGTGTGGCGATATCGGAAGCCGCGGGGCCGATTACGCGCGATCTTCATTTGACTAAGGAGGCGATGGGCCTGATCTTCGGCGCCTTCGGACTTTCGTATGCACTTTTTGAGCTGCCCGCAGGGCTGCTGGGCGACCGCATCGGAGTGCGCAAGATCCTGATCCGGATCGTGTGCGCGTGGTCCGCGTTCACGGCGCTGACCGGCGCGGCGTGGAATGCTGTCTCGCTCTATGTAGTCCGTTTTCTTTTTGGCGCCGGCGAGGCCGGATGTTTTCCCAACCTGACGCGCATGCTCAGCGTTTGGCTTCCGGCGCCCGAGCGCATGAAGGCGCAGGGATTGATGTGGGCGTGCACGCGCTGGGGCGGTGCGGCCACGCCGCCGCTTGCCCTGTTCGCGATCACGATGCTGGGGTGGCGATGGGCGTTTGTGTGCTTTGCGGCCCTGGGCCTGGCGTGGTGTGCAGTGTTTCTTTTTTGGTACCGGGACGACCCCGCCAAACACCCTGCGGTGAACAAGGAGGAGTTGGAACTGCTGGAAGCTTCGCGCGTGCTGACCACGCATAAGCCCGGCGAAGGGCACTGGGTGAAGCTGCTGTTCACGCGCCAGGTGATGTTGCTGGTGGTGCAATACTTTTGCCTCTCCTACGTGTGGTATTTCTACGTGACCTGGCTTCCCATGTATCTTCACGAAGCGCGCGGAGAATCGGCGCAACACGCGGCGGCGCTGGCGGTGCTGCCGTTACTGTTTGGCGGGTTTGGCTCGCTGGGTAGCGGCCTGTTGCCCAAGCGCGTGTCGCGCCGCACGGTTGCATTCTGCGGCTTTCTTTCGACGGCGGCGCTGCTCTTCATGTTTACCCGCATCTCCTCGGCGCTGTGGGCCATGATGGCGATGGGTATTGCGAGTCTTACCAGCGACCTGACCATGCCGATTTCGTGGGACGCCTGTGTCGACATCGGCGGCCCGTACACGGCGACGGTGGCGGCGACCATGAACATGATGGGTAACCTGGCGGGCTTCGTGGCGCCAGTGGTGGGCGGAGTGATTCTGCAACATAGCGGCAGCGACTGGAACATTCTGATTTACACCATGGTTGGAGCAGCGGTGATCTCGGGTCTTTGCTGGCTTGGACTTCATCCGGAGAATGCCGGTCAGTCCCATGAATTGGCCGCGGGAGTGGCGAAAGCCGAAGCGGCCACAGGCAGCTTTTCTCTTGAATGATCCTTAAGTGAATGCGTTACAGAATTCTGAGTGAACAGGAGATTGTGACAATGAAGGTCGATCTGCGAGGCCGCACAGCGGTAATCACCGGCGGCAGCCGCGGCTTGGGCGAGGCGATGGCCAAAGCGCTGGCGGCGGCGGGGGCGCAAGTGGCGCTGGTGGCGAGGAATCTTGAGAAGCTGGAAGGCGTGCGTAAGGCCATCGAAGAAAAGGGAGGGCGGGCGGCGATTTTCTCTGCCGACGTCACCCGCGAGGACCAGGTGGCGGCGCTGCCCCATGCGATCCAGGAAGAGTTCGGGGACGCGCAGATATTAATCAATAACGCCGGCACCAACCTGCGCAAGAACCTGGTCGATTTTACGCTTGAAGAGTTCCGCGCGGTGCTGGACGCGAGTCTGATCTCGACCTTTCTGATGTGCCGCGCTTTCGTGCCGGGAATGCGCGGAAGCGGATACGGGCGAATCGTCAATATGACTTCGATCCTGAGCCACGTGTCTCTACCCGGCCGCGCGGCCTACTCCTCCGCCAAAGCCGGCCTGCTTGGATTGACCAAGGCTCTGGCGCTCGAACTGGCGGGCGACGGTATCACGGTGAATGGCGTCAGCCCAGGTCCGATCGGGACCGAAATGAATGCGGCTCTGATGAACAACCCCGAGACTAATGCCCAGTTCCTGGCCAACCTGCCGGTGGGACGCTGGGGCAAGACCGAGGAGATCGGAGCGTTGGCCTGTTATCTTTGTTCGCCGGAGGCCGGTTTCATTACCGGAACCGACATCGTAATTGACGGCGGCTGGACGGCAAAATAGCCTATAACATGTTTCAAGAATGGGTGTGGAAAGGCACGGCTACAGCCCTGCCATACGAAAGCCGTGACTTGCGCAGCTTTAGCCACTGAAGAACGCCTCTTGACAATATTTTTGAAATACGCCGCGGGAAACAGCGACAAAATGCGATTTTTTCTCCATCCGCCACCTTCGATTGATCGAGAAACCGCCCTGAAGCAGGAGAATGGCGTTCTTCCTAATGACGTATGGCGACGCGATGGAGCGCGAAATCGGCGCCACGACCAAAAAACCACCGTCCTCCGCCATCTGAGCCACCCGGCGGCACGATAAAAACGCCTCAATTCCCTGGCGGAGACTGCATTCCTGGCGCAGACTGCGTGGAGCGCCGTGGACTCGGCGGCGGGAAGTAGTCCACCAGCGAATCCACCGGCTGCTTTCCCGCCCAGGCAATGCCGCGCAGCAACATGTGCTCGATCTGATAGTTGCTGAAGTTTTGGTAGTTGTCCCCCTGCATCCAAACAAAGGCGCGCGCGGGCACGCCGCCGGGGACGGTGTGCTCGTACGTCCAGATCTGCGGCACGGATTTGCCCAAGTACTCGGGGGCGTGCTTGGCAACAGCCGGTAAAGTCGTTGAATCCACGATCACGGAGGTCGCGAGTACATGGATGCCGGGATCCTTCGCCCAGGTCATCTTGTAGAAGGCTTCATCCATGATCGTGAAATTCGACATACCCTGCATGATGGGATCCGATTTATCCACGATCGTGTAGGCAACGGGCGCGGGGTTCGTATAGTTCACCTCGCCGTGCTTCTTCCCGGCGCCCACGAGGCTCGCAAAATACTCGGGATCGGGTCCACACAGCGAATCGTGAAGGTTAACAATGCCGCCACCGCGTTTGACATATGTCTCGAACACGGCTTTTTCGCTATCGCTGAGGTAGCCTGCGTCGCCCTTGTAGATGATGATGACGTCGGTGTGTTCCAGATCGGCCGCATTGGGGGCGTGGAGAGCGCCGTCAACGACAGCTCCATGCTCGGTGAGCAGCTTGCTCCAGTCGGCGAGAAACTGGGGATAATCGTGGCGCCCCGGAGGATGTGACTTTAAGCCGGCCCAGATGTAAATATGCATCCCGTTGGAGTTTTGGCCCTGCGGCCGCGGCGCTTCCGGACTTTCTCCGTTGACTGCGTTTTCGCCGACAGTCCGGTTGCTCTGCGCGTGGGCCTGCTGGATGGAGGCGGGCGGCAAGCAGAGAACCAGCACGACGCCCCCAAGCGCCGCCAGGAGCTGGAGAATGCCGGTTTTGGGAGTTTTGGTCGCGACTGTTCTATTCGGCAACGCTGTCGCGCGCAATCCAAACGCGTTTGCCGCTATTTGAAAACCTCCTCCGATTGTCACTGATAGCTATCCTCGTCATATCCACGTTCGCATTAGTTAAAGCTGCTTACGGACGGCCCGCGGGTTCTCCTGAGTTTGAGCCGGGGAAGGCCCCTTGGCCCAAGCGCATCGGACGCGGAGGCGGCACGTAGTCCACCAGCGAGTCGACGGGTTGTTTCCCCGCCCACGCAATGCCCCGCAAGAGCATTCGCTGAATTTGGTAATTATCGAAATTCGTATAGGTATGCCCCTGCATCCACACGAACGCGCGCGCCGGCTGTCCGCCGGGAAGCGTGTGCACATAGGTCCAGATCTGGGGCACAACTTTACCCGCAAACTCGGGAGAGTACTTGGCGACCACCGGCGTATCCGGAATCTTCACGGTCGCCAGTGCATGGATGCCAGGCTCCTTTGCCCAGGTCATCTCGTAGAATGCTTCATCGAAAATCGTGATGTCCGACATCTCCTTCATGATGGGATCCGAAGGGTCGACAATGGTGTAGGCAAGGGGCGCGCCCAAAGTGTAGTTCACTTGGCCATGCTTCTTCGCACCGCCCACTAGCGTCGCGAAATAAGCTGGATCGGGGCCGCACAAGGAGTCGTGAAGGCTGACAATGCCGCCGCCGCGTTTGACATATGTCTCGAGCACGGCTTTTTCGCTATCGCTGAGGTAGCCGGCGTCGCCCTTGAAGAGGACGATGACGTCGGTGTGTTCCAGATCGGCCGCGTAGGGAGCATGGAGAGCGCCGTCGACGACAGCTCCATGCTCGGTCAGGACTTTGCTCCAGTCGGCGAGAAACTGCGGATAATCGTGCTCACCTGGGCCGTGAGATTTCAACCCCGCCCAGAGGTATATATGCATGCCATTGGGGTTTTGCCCCTGCGCCCGCGGCGCCTGCGGGCTTTCCCCGTTGACCACGTTTGCGCCGGCCGTGTTTCCCGGCTGAGCGTCGGCCCGCGCCGTGAGCGCGTGCAACAACCAAAGCGTCGGCAGGACGCCCAGAAGCATCGCAAAGCGATGGAGGGCGGGCGGCTTGGGAGTCTTCCTCCCGCCGGTTGTTTTGGGAAACGCCACCGCGGGAGATCGAACCGCGTCTGCCGCCTCTTGAAAATTTCCTCCGACTGTCACGGGAGATCTCCTGGTTCAAATTGCGCCTCCGCTTC
The DNA here is from genome assembly GCA_030040395.1 of Acidobacteriaceae bacterium. GTDB lineage: Bacteria > Acidobacteriota > Terriglobia > Terriglobales > Acidobacteriaceae > Telmatobacter. Next base: position 3,480 of record JASHTU010000225.1, on the reverse strand, counting down.
TCAAACCTTGGTTATGATTCGCGTCCGCGACGGGCTAGGGCACGTGACGGTCTCCCACCCTGGAGCGTGAATGGGATAATCTCACAAGCGCGCAGTCCTGTATACTAAATTCAGATTTGGGCTGTCAACTAGTCATCCACCGTTACCTCGGGTTCTTGTGCTCTGAATGAGCTTCCACGGCTCCCCATCGATCAGGCGAGCCTTAGGGGCGAGATAGAATACGTTGAGAACCCAAGCGGTTTTTCGGTTCGGCTTTTCGCCGCACCCCGCTCGGGGCCTGGAGTGAGCTCATGTCCAATGCGCCAGCGACATCCGAGTCCAGGATTTCTCAAGGATCGAGCCTGGCGGGGAAGATCCGCGAAGCCATTCTCGCACAGAGATTCAAGCCCGGCGATCGGCTGAATGAAACTAGCCTGGCGCGAAAATTCAAGTCCGGCCGAATTCTCATTCGCGAGGCGCTCATGCGCCTCGAGGAGCAGGGGCTCGTCATCAACCAGCCCCGGCGGGGAATGTTTGTGAACAGCCTCAGCGCCGAGGAAACCAAACAGGTTACCAGCATACGGCTGGTTTTGGAGTCGGAGGCAATCAAACTTTGCCGGGCCCAGTGCACGCCGGAACTGGCGCGGCATCTTAGCGGCCTGATCGCGAAAATGGAGGTCTCAAGCGCCAGTTCCCCCTGGGAATCGGCGCAGCTCGATCTTGAGTTTCACCGTACGATCTGGCGATCCGCCGGCAACGAATATCTTGAGAAGACCCTTAATTCCCTGTGTACGGTTCTGTTTGCCCATCGCGCCTTGGGAGCGATCGAAGATGAGCATCTGCGCTGGATTCTGGGACACCACCGGACTCTTCTAGAGGTAATTGAAGGTCGGTCGGACCTTTCCCCTGAGCAGGCTTTACTCGGTCATCTCAAGATCGGCTACGACGATCCTGAGCAGTTCTCGAGTCTCGCGGCAAACGCAAAACAAGAGACGTAACGGGCGGTTCCCTGTGCCTTCTGAGGCGGGTTTGCAGTCAGCACGCAGGTCGCCGGCAAGCCTATCGCCTCAATCTTTCATCTCCCGCCTGTTTTGCCCGCGTTTCGAACGTTTCGCTGAAGTCATTGCGGGTTGTGACCGGCGATCTTTCCGGTGGGCGTCATGTCGAGCTCGATCGGGGATGGTCCGGTTCTTCGTGCCTGAGAGAGAACATGCGCAGGAACCCCGGGGAAGTTGGCTTCGCATTGAAGTTGTCTCTGGCGAGGAGCGGCGGACGCGACGGGCGCCACGCATTCCGCGCCGAACAGAAATCGGCGACCGCCTTCCATTGAAGACAATCGCGTAAATAATATACAGAATGAAAAGGTCAAAAGAGGATATGGCTTCGCGCAAAAGGGGCCTTTGGGGCGGAAATGATGACAAAGCTATTGAGTAGCACGATCGCGTTGGCTCTCTCGATGGGAGTCTTCGGCCCCGCGCTCGCCCAAGCGCAATCCATGCCGGCGCCCGCTTACCCGGCGGCTAACAATGTGCCCGACGCAAACGAACTGCCTGATCCGAATATGACCTATAAGGTCGTCTTCGATCTCAGCAAGGGCGCTCCGGCTCCTGACAAAGTGAAGCCGGGACTCGTCGGGGTCGCACGCTTTGTTAATACACTGGCCAAGTATGGCGTCGCGAAAAAACCAGCGGCGCATTGCAGTCGTCTTTCATCAGGATGCGACCTGGAGCGTTCTTGACAATGAAGCCTGCAAGTTCAATTTGCCCTCAAGTTGACTTTTTGAGTGCGCCACGAAACCTGTTTACGGGTGGAGCGGCACCCGGCATAACAGGGGGTCTGATCCTGGGAGAGTCGGTTAGTGGGCCGGCAGCCAGATCTGCTGGCGCTGTGGGAACGCCAGCGGTGCGTAGTTTCCACCACTGGAGCCGTATAATTCGAGAGGCTCAGGTACGGTTCTGGGTGGGCCTCCGGGTGAGACTCCTGGGGGCTACTTAACCTCGAATTGCGTCCGGCGCCGGGCGGAGCGCCGGGCGCCGGTTCCCATCCACAGCGGAAATTCATCCTCAAGAGGAGTCCATGGTTCGGAAGCTTTATCTGCAAGGAGCCATTCTCATTGGATTTTGTGCATTCCCTCTTCTCGCGGGCGCCCAATACAAGGCGGTGCGGGACGGCCAAGTGGTAAGGCTTACCGACGAACGCCATCAAACCGTCGTGTCCATCGTTCCCGATGTAGGTGACATTGTTTTCTCCATGAAGGTGCGGGGACAGGATGTGATTCACTTCCCGTACCCTTCGTTGGAAGCCTTCAAGGATCATGCGGGCCTGGCGGGCATCCCTTTACTGGCGCCGTGGGCCAACCGACTCGACCAACAGGCTTTTTACGCCAACGGGAAAAAGTACGTCTTCAACATGACGCTGGGAAACGTCCGTGGCGCAATACCCATTCACGGCTTTCTTACCCGGACCTCAGAGTGGCAGGTCGAAGAGCTTAAGGCCGACAAGCAGTCGGCGTGGCTGACTTCGCGGCTTGAGTTTTACCGGCATCCGGACTGGATGGCGCAGTTTCCCTTTGCGCACATCATCGAGATGACGCAGCGCCTGCACGATGGCGTTCTGGAGGTGCAGATAAAACTCGACAACCTCAGCACCGATCCCATGCCCGTCGCCATTGGCTTTCACCCCTATCTGCAGCTTACCGATTCCACGCGCGCGGACTGGATCATCCACATAAGCGCGAGGACCCATTATCTGCTCCAGCCCGATAAGATTCCCACCGGGGCCACCGAGCCGATCACGAATGAATTCAAGGACCCGGATGCGGCGCCACTCAGGCAGTACAACCTGGATGACGTTTTCGGCGAACTGATCCGGAACGACCAGGGACGGGCGGTTTTCTCGGTTACAGGAAAGCATCAGAAGGTCTCCATCGAATTCGGCCCCAAGTTTCAAGCCGCTGTGATCTATTCGCCCAATCCGGAGACTATCCCTCCAATACCGGGACGGCCGCCGCAGGATCCGAACTTTATCTGTTTTGAACCCATGGCCTCGATTACGGACGCATTGAACCTGGAACAAGAGGGAAAGTTCAAAGGGCTGCAGTACATCCCTCCAGGCCAAAGCTGGGAGGAAAGCTTTTGGATTATCCCGAGCGGGTTCTGAGAACCGCCTTTCCGGTCCGGAGCGTTCAAGCTATGAAAGGCGAGGCTCCAGGGCGATCGGCATGACAGTCCATGCGTCTGGCCATTTACTTTTCAGTTACCCCTCCCCCTACCCCCTACCCCTTTTGTGGTTAAGTGGTTTGTTTGCAATCACTTGTACTAATGAGTACTGGGTCTAAATTCTTGATAATAAAGGAGTTAGATTCTAAAATCCCCAATAATAAGGACTTACGGCCCTTTTTCGGGCGTTTTGCCCCGCTTTCGGCGCCACCCCAGGCAGAGCCTGGCTGCGAAGGGGCCGCAAAGCAGGGGCAAAAAGCAGGCGGCCCGGGGATGGCGGCCG
>JASHTU010000224.1 GCA_030040395.1 Acidobacteriaceae bacterium | reverse complement strand
TTGGTTGACGGCATAAGCGACCTCCGAAAGCATTCTAACAAGGAATGATTATTAATTATAATGATTATTTTGTGGAATACTTGAGATATGCCGCTTCGTAAGGTTGAAACGCCGCCGATCACGGTCGCTTTTTTACTGGCCCAGGTGGGCGCCCGCGCCGCCCAGGAGTTTGGCAGGTTGCTGACCCCATTGCAGTTAACGCCGCCCGAGGCCGGGATCCTGCGCATGCTGAGCCTATCGCCCGGGATCAGCCAGCAGGAATTGGCGCACCGGCTGAACATGCACGCCAGCCGGCTGGTAGCCGTCATCGATGCGCTGGAAGGACGCGGCCTGGCGGCGCGCGCCACCAACAACCGGGACCGGCGCATCTACAGCTTGCACCTGACCGAAACCGGCAAAGAAGCGCTGAACGCAATTGCGCGCGTGGCGCGCGCACACGATGACGCCATGTGCGCCGGCCTCGATGAGACGGAGCGCAGCCAGCTTGCCCGATTGCTCCAGAAGATCGCGGTGCGGCAAGGGTTGGCTCCGGGCGTTCATCCCGGCTACAGGAATTTGCGTGAGCCGGGAAAGGACGCCTGCGCCCAGGAGCCTTAGACCGGAATCCCTTGCCTGGTGATATTGAAGTTGGTGGGGGCGTGCAGAAACGGTCTATCCCGCCAGGTTCCGAGACGGATCGCCGCGGCTTGGGGTTGCGCCGATTTGAATGCGCGGCTCCAAGATAAACCCTTCTCTCGGTTTGCTACAGCTTTCAGTTGTAGTCGTGCGCTTCTGTTGGCTTTGCAGGCGAACATTGACGCCGTTCGCGGGGCGTCTGCTGGGAAAATGCCCTAGAATGATTTGTAGCCTGAGCCGGGATGGCGGAACTGGCAGACGCAGCGGACTCAAAATCCGCCGGCCCTTGCGGCCATGGGGGTTCGACCCCCCCTCCCGGCACCATGCTCAAATAGCTTTAGAATCAATTCATTGCGGAGCACTGAGTTTCAGTGTGCCCAAAAGTGTGCCCAGAATGTGGCCACTTTCCCCTCACCAGCACCAAAATTTTCGCGATTGCAATATCATTCACGGTCGGTTTGCATTCCGTTGTTCGGCACGCGTGAGGCACATCCACTAGCGCTGAATATCCGAAAGCCTGCGGTGGAACGACGAGGATGCACTGATGCCGGATCAGTAGGCCGGATCATACCTGTACGAGCGAAAGCCTAGCGGCCAGAAAGTTGGCGTCTAGCCAGTTTTTCAATACCAATCTGTTCTTGCGGCGTAACCTACTTGCAATGAGGTTGTTAGCTAGCTGCCGTATCATAGCGGCCAACTGAGCAGGCCGCGCCAGAAAACCGACCTGCCTCTCCAAAAACCTGCAGGAATAGGCTGTTGTAAGCGTTGATTCTGCAGTGTCGGATACAGCCGTTCAGGCCGTTCCAGAAATCTGGCGATTTTGGATTGCCAGTTTCGACCGATTGAACCGCGACTCAAGGCGAAGCGCCTCATGGGCAGAGTAAAATCGTCTGAAGTGCCTGTTATGTGCTGTAGTTTCTGAATGATATGCTGACTATGACCAAATCAGGCCTCCTATTCTCCTCTCTCAGGATGCAGACGTGATGGTGCTCCGCTTTCTACATCTCTCCGACATTCACTTCGGCCAGGAGAAAGACGGTACGTTGATAACACATGACTTTGTTCGTGATGAACTAAGCCACCCATCATTGCTCAGCGAGCTGAAGAGACGTCCGTCTCGCCCGCAGCCCTTCAGGCGCTCGCCTTTGCGGAGTAATCTCGACCATCTCAATCGCTTTGAACACAGTATGGCCGCGATTCATGGTTCCGTGAGTCGACGCCTTTATAAAGGAGAGTTACTCACCGGTGACTTTGATTTGGGTTGCGGCGCTCTCCAAAAATTCCGGGAGACTCGAAAAGGGGCTGGAGGCGAATTGGTTACTGTGCAAGTTGAGTGCGCTCGCCCGGGGATTCAGTCGCCGCGCGCGTCTTTCGGGTTTGAGGTCGATACGCCTTGGCTGGCCGGTAGGCGCGGAGAAGGTCGTCCGGTCCAAACGCGGCTTTCATGACGCCGCTCGGCTCATGTCCAGCGTTCTGAGTGGCAATGTGTATCCACTCGTGCAGAATAACTTGGGCGATCGCATCGGCCATTGCGTCGTCCCGCTCACTATCGCTCATGCCGAGCGAGCGCTGGCCCAGAACCTCGCTGATCACTGTGCAATCAACATGGACGAACGGCTGGATAATCGGCCGGCCGGCTTCGTGCGACAGCCATACCCAACCCAGCACGGCGCCAGATGTATCCTGTGGCGGACGGGGCTCGAGCCTGCAGTCGCCATGGAGAAAGACCACCACCGGCGATTGCACCAGCGTTCCCGGCGCCATGTCGTCAGCGCGGATTAAAATCGGATCGGGGTGAAGAACGCGCATCTCCCCGGCGCCGCCAGCCAGCGCTGAGCGCAAGGCGGCGAACAGAGCCGGCCACTCGCCCGAAGGCAATGACTGGTCAGCAAAGATCACCAGCGTGGTGCGTCCTGGAGGCGCCGCGAGGGCGACCGTGAGCGGTCTGTTGTCTGGCCGCGGCGCCGCAAACAGGCGCGACGCGACAAGGCAAAGGAGAAGCAGGAATGGGCCCGGCCCGAGAGGCCGGCGGGGAAGCTCGACTCTCATACAGTGAGTCTGGCTCGATCTTGTTCATTCGTCCAATAGATTGATAGAATGAAATCCATCTCTCATGGAGATAGATCAATGGAAGTGCGGCAACTGCAAATCTTCAAGATTCTCGCCGAGGAGTTGAACTTTACGCGCACCGCGGGGCGGGTCCACACCGTGCAGTCCAACGTGACCGCGCAAATCAAGGCTCTCGAGGAAGAGCTGGGAGCGCCGCTCTTCGATCGTCTCGGCCGCCGCGTGGCGCTTACAGACGCGGGCCGCCGGTTTCAACCCTTTGCCGAGCAGGCCCTGACGGCCATGGAACAGGGGCAGCGCGCGCTCCAGGCGGGAGCCGAGCCCAGCGGACCGGTGCGCGTCGGCGCTCCGGAGAGCCTGCTGACCTATCGCCTCCCTGCCGTCCTGCGCACATTTCGCCGCCGATTCCCTTATGTCGAGCTCGTCTTCCGTCCGCATACAGACGCGTCGCTCGGCGCGGAGCTGGAAACCGGAAAGCTCGATCTGGCGCTGCACATGTGCGATGCGATCACGAACCCCATCTTCGTCTCCATCCCGCTTCGAACTGAGCGCGTATTTCTCCTTAGCCACGCCAGCCTGCCTATCGCCCGCCTGCGTACGGTCAAACCCTCCGACTTGGCCGGGCAGACGATGCTCCTGACTGAATTCGGCTGCGGCTACCGCGCCAAGCTCGACCGCGTCATGGCCCTCCAGAACATTCGCCCCGGCCATGTCACGGAGTTTTCGAGCGTGGAAGCCATCAAGCAGTGCATCGTCGCAGGAATGGGAGTGGCCATCCTGCCCGCAATCGTCGTCGCCAGCGAGCTGCGCCGGCGTCAGTTCAAGGTGCTGAACTGGGCCGGTCCGAGCCTCGACATCGCCACGCACATCGTCTGGCACAAAGACAAGTGGGTCTCGCCCGCCATGGCGGCGTTTCGCGACCTGGTGCGAGAAACCATCGAAAGCTCGGAAACCGAGGACCAGCATCGCGGATGAGTCGATCAGGGGTCCGCGTGGCAAAGCCGACATGACCGGCGCCAACCTGAGTTCGAGGAGTGGCGCGGCAATTATGCGTCAGCTTAGACGGCCTTGATAGGCGTGCGGTGGTTGGGCATCGGGATCACACGGTCATTGCTGATGCGTGCCTCGGAACGTCCGCTTTTGAACACTCGTTCTCAGTTATGAACGCACGGCCGCGATGCCGAGGCCTCTAAGTTATTGATTTCAAGGGGATGGCATAGAACTCCTGTGGAACGTGACATGCTTTCCCTTGATCAAGCCATTGTGTATGGAGGTCAGGCGATGCGAGTTTTCGTGCAGGATCTCGGGTTTGCTTTCCGCCAATTACGCAAGACGCCGGGATTCACCGCAACTGTGCTGCTCACGCTCGCGCTCGGCATCGGCGCCAACTCGGCCATCTTTACCCTGGTCAACGCCATCCTGCTGCGTAACCTGCCGGTAACCGATCCCAAAACCCTCATTCGCATCGGCGACACAGACGCCTGCTGCGTGGGCGACGGCTGGAGCGATGACGGGGACAACTCGCTTTTCGCCACAGACACCTATTACCTCTTCAAGAAGAGCCTGCCGGAGTTCGAAGAGCTGGCGGCGATGGAGTCCGGTTACGACTACCGGCCCATCACCGTCCGACGCGCCGGCCCTCAGACCGTCGCCAAGTCCGTCATGGGCACCTTTGTCTCCGGCAACTACTTCCGCGTTTTTGGCCTTACGCCGGCAGCCGGCCGGTTCTTCGTGGATTCCGACGACCGGAAAGGCGCGCCCATCACCGCAGTGATGAGCTATGACACCTGGCAGGAGGATTATGCCGGCGACCCCAGGGTGGTGGGCAGCGCGTTTTTCATCAATACGAAGCCGATCACCATCATTGGCGTTGCGCCCAGGGGATTTTACGGCGACCGCATCGACACTAATCCGCCCAAGTACTTTCTTCCCATGAATGCGATGGATCCCGTCATCGACGCACCGTACTTCAGCGATCCCAACGAAAACTGGGCTTACATGATTGGCCGCGTCAAGCAGGGAACTTCGCTGCCGGCGCTCCAGGCGAAGATCAGCACGCTGCTCAAGCAGCAACTTGCGACCCTCAAGACGTATACCGATCCGCGCGCCAAGCGGGTTCTGCCCCGCGCCCATGTGGTGCTCACGCCCGGCGGCGGCGGCATTCAGAACATGCAGGATGGCTACAAGGACCACCTCAACTTGCTGCAGTGGATCGCCGCGCTCGTTCTTCTCGTCGCCTGCGCCAATATCGCCAACCTTTTGCTGGTGCGCGGCATGAGCCGCCGCGCCGAGCTTTCCATCCGCTCCGCGCTGGGCGCCCAACGCAGCCGGATTGTGCTTCAACTCCTGACTGAAAGCGTGCTTCTCTCCGGCTTGGGCGGCCTGCTCGGCCTCGCCGTCTCCTATTTCGGAGCGCACGCACTGCTGGCGCTCGCCTTTCCTGACCAGCACAACATGCCCGTCTCTGCTTCCCCCTCCCCTCTCGTCATCGGCTTTGCCCTTGCGCTTTCACTGGTTACAGGCGTCCTCTTCGGCCTGGCTCCGGCGCTCATGGCTGCGCGCACTGAGCCCGCTGAAGCCCTGCGCTCCAACGCGCGCACCACCGCCCACGGAGCATCCTTGCTGCAACGCTCCCTTGTTGTCCTGCAGGCCGCGCTCTCCCTGGTGCTGCTCGTGGCCGCCGGCCTCTTTGCGCAGAGCCTCAGCAAGGCCCAAAATGTGGACATGAAACTGGATGCCGCGAACCGCTACATCG
>JASHTU010000223.1 GCA_030040395.1 Acidobacteriaceae bacterium | reverse complement strand
AGTTCGTGTTCCGCTCCCAGGCGCATCGAGGTTTGACTCGCCGGGTCATCTTCCACGGTGCGAAAAAGCATTTCGGCCTGCCCGTCCTGGCGCCGCGCCGCCGCAATCCTCCCTTGCGCCAGCATCACGTCCAGGACGTCAAGACGATTGGCATTCCCGCGCATCAAGGGGTCAATCTGCCGCAAATATTCGTCGGCCTGGTCGAGTTTGCCCTCCTCCACCGAGACATGCGCCAAGGCCTCGAGCGAATTGACAATGTCGTCCTTGTTCATGATGGTCCAGGACAGCTTGAGCGCCTCGCGATACGATCGCATGGCCTGCGCCAGATCGTGCGAGTCCTGGTACACATATTCCGCGGTGGTGATCCACGTAATCGCGCCATCGATATCGCCAAGCGCCATGGCGCGCTTCTCCGCGTCTTCGTATAAGCCCAGCGCTTTCTCCCGGTCGCCCAGCCGGTAAAACGCCCAACCCAGATTGCCGGTGTTATTGAGAAGAATGTCTTCAGCGTCCAGTTTCTCCGCCACGCGGTTTGAGGCGCGCAGCCAATCGATGGCCTCATCGAAGCGCTCTTCCAGCATGCATGCCACCGCCAGGTTCATCAGCGCTTCCGCTTCGTCGAAAGCCTGGCCGAACTTACGAGCCACGGCCAGACTCTGTGCATAGGAGCGGAAGGCTCCTGGGTAGTTTCCCCGCTCGATAGCCAGACCCGCCTGCGCTTCCAACGGTTTGCTGCACACCGCCTCATCCATCGCCGAACACATTTCCAGCGCCTGCCGCATTTCTTCATCGGCTTCATTGAACTGATGCAGATGCGCATGGGCCTGCGCCAGAAGCGAGAGCCGTCGGATTTGGATTTCAGAATTGTGGAGATCGGGGAAGCTGCCGGAAAGGGTTTCCAGCACTACGGCGTCCATTCCCCGCCAGGCGGCTGATTCCGCCTCCAGGATTCTGAACTTGGCGGCCCACTCCGGGCTGGCGTGGCCGAAGCGCTGGACATAGGACGCAGCCAGATTCTGGCTGGTCTCCAGTTGACCATGTTGAAACAACAGGGATGTCCGAGCGAAGTCGGATTCGGCTGGAGCGGCGCGATCGCCTGTGACAGGCGCAAGCACAACGCAGGCCGCAACCAGCCAGGCTACGGCTTTGTATGTCCGTTGACGACGGTCTGGCCGACTCCGGTCAACCCGTTCGCCAGGCAACCCAGCTTCAGCTCGATCATCGTCAGCTTGATCAGGGTCTGCTTTGGGACTCCATTTTGGAAGTCCGACTGCTCCAAACGCACAGTAGCGAGGTAGATTCTCCCAAAATCCGGCACCTCGATCACGTGGCCAAAGCATCGGCCGGGAAAAGAACCTTCCGCTTGGTTCACCAACGAGCATTCAATCGACTCCGGAGCATCGGCGCTGGACGGGAGTCGATTATAACGCTCAGAAACTTCTCCCGGAAGACCGGAATTTGCGGCGATCCGTTCAAATTGACCCGCGACCCGCTGAAGAAAGCCCGGGTGGCTTCCATACGGCGCATCGTTTTCCGGCTTGGCTCCCAAAACGTTGAGGTCCATTTCCAGGTTCACCGGATGCCCGGCGATGCGCAGGTTTTCGAAGCGCGTGCCCAGAAAGGTGACCTTCGGCACATAGCCCACGAGCGGGTGTTCCGTTGAAACCTGGGCAACCACGCGGTCGGCCGTGACCACATCCAGCACATTCAGGTTTTCGATGGCCGCGGTGGCCAGCGTACTCCAGCCGTGCTCGGGCTTGAGGTCGAGGTTGCCCGCTACCTGCGTATAGGCGGCTCGAAAGGAGATGACTCCTTCCAGGCGGTAGTCGGCGCCACGTTGTGACAAGTAGCCGCCGCGCTCGGGCAGCTTGGCGTAAAGTTGGGGCTTGATTTCCTGGACCAGAGGGAGCTGTAACCGGCCCTCAAGCGCAGTGGCTTCCGCATGATAAAAGTGTTCCCGGTGGATCTCTTCTGGCATCGGGGTGCGCGCCTTCTTTCAAAAAAATTGAAATGCTTCTATTTGACAAAGTGGATTTCGAGACTACGCCGGTCGATTTCCGTCCGTTCGCCGTTAGAGGCAATGCCGGAGATAGCCAGAATATCGGATCCCTCCTGCAACACGGGGCCGGGAATCAAGATGGAAACCGTTCGTCCTTCGCCCAGAGCTTCTTCTGTTTTCGTCCAGATCCGCATCCCACGCTGGTTGTACAGTTCGAACGCATAGGATGTATCGGCTGAATCCTGTGGCAGATCGATGAGCAGCACCGCGCCCTGGGTGCGATCCGCCTGCAAAGCCAGCGGGCCGCTGCCCCTGGTTTCCGCATGAAGCAGAGTCCAGGGCAGAAGGCGAGGTTGCGCAGCTTCGGTTCGCAGCGCCGGCAGGGTGGCCAGATTCTGGTATCCAATCACAGCCAGCAATAGAGCGAACACGGGCACGGCAAAAACCGGCCGCCACCACAGAAAACCCTTTGGCTTCTTCGCCTCCGGGCGAGCCGGCGCGGGCGCGGGCGTGGCTGGAGCCAATTCGCGCGGCAGCGCTTTGGCTTCATCCGCAAAAGCCGCCCCGATGCGCAAATCCAGAGCGCACTCCGGACAATCGAAATAGTGTTGTTCAAAGGCCTCCCGGACCTCGGGCGTGAGCTCGTCTAAGAGGTACCGTTCCACCGCCATCTGCTCTTCTGCTTCGTGATGATTCATGGCTTCCATCCTCGGTGGTCGCACCTATTGTTATGGTGAGTCTGCGAGCCCGGCCGTTTCAACACCCTCCTGCGTATGCGCCGGCGCCCACCTTTTTCAGATATTCGCTCTTGAACTCCTGTTTGGCCCGGAACAGCAAAACCCGCAGGTATTCGCGGTCTACGCCAAACTCGCGGCAAACCTCATCCCGGTCCCGCTCTTCCAGAAACACCGCTTTCAGCAGTTCCCGGTCCCGGCTAGGCATAACCAGCAGGATCTCGCGAACCTTGCTCTGCAGTTGCTTGGCGGTGAAAGCCGTCAAGATATCCGGGTCCGACGACGGCAGCTCCGCCTGGCCTTCGTCGTCCAGTGACTCGCTGCGCGCGGAGGCGCGGTAATGCTCGAAGAGGACGTTGTTGCACACCGCGTTGACAAAGGCCCCCAGCCGCTCCGGCCTCTGCACCGCCCCCTCTTTGCGCAGAGAGGTCAACACCCGCGCGAACGTCTCCTGGCGCACGTCCTCGATGGCCTGCGGAGACTTGAGCCGCGAGCGAAGCTTGAGATGCAGCAACTCCGTAAAGTAGCTGGCAAAATGCTCCTGCGTGCGAACGTCTCCGGCGCAGAGACTCTCGATGTAACTTGCGTCGAACGCTTGAAATCGCAAAATGCTCTCCGCAATTTCACCAGGACGCAAGTATATCATCGGGTTGCGCTGGGAAAACCCGTGTGTGTATCTGCAGGCCGGCGGCCGCACCCGCCGCTCGCCTCCGCTGCCGGCGCGCCGCCCGTGGGGGGACTGGTGATCTATCGCCATGGGATTTGTTTGAACAACCTCGTTTGCGTCATCGCGGTTGCGTCCAGCGGGTCCACCAGTTGCGCCGAGTGCCGCGCTGCAAACTGATAAACCTGGCCCGTCACCGAGCCCCGAACGTTGATCGGGAATTGCCCCCGGTAAAGCAGCTTCACCGCCGTTGGGTTGGGCGCGCCGTCCGCCTTCATCGCGCTTCTCTTTTGACCACAACACATGGCGTGTCTCCTTGGTCCTCGGCAATTTGAAGAGCCGCAATTCAAGGTGCGGAAATCTTTCCGGGCGCCGTCTCGTTCTTTGCCCTGGTCGTCGCCTTCTCCAACAGGCAGGCCGCGCCAGACAGGGCCTGCCAGTGGAGAAGGATTTCCACCCAGCCACTTGCAAGCCAGAAGGAAATCGCGAGGGAAATCCAAAGGCTCAGACAATAGAAACAATCCATCAAACGCCCCCAAAAGCCGTCACCCAGGGCCCTGCGCAAACGCACCACCAGGTCCCATGGGCCGTCTTCCTCGGCGAGAAGGTGAGTTATGCGCCAGACCGCGAGCGCGGAAAGGACGAATCGCCAGATTGGGCCGTAGTCGTCCATCCCGCGCCCTTCCAGTTCGTCAAGTGGGGCAGACGGAGCCCCTCCTGGGGAAAGGGAAACAAGGAACTCCGTCCGCTCTTAAGGGGAAGCCCGCCGACCTCCTTCATTGCTTGGGCGCCAATCCTCGCCGCGGCGTTGTTTTGGCGGCGAGGGTGGGCGCCCACAAAGGCATCCCCAATCAGCAAATCGCCAAGTGTGGCTGTGGTCCTAACTGCCGGTTTGCAGGCAGAACCCCGCCGAAGCCTGGTTGTAATTGCTGGTTTCCCCGCTGTTGACGTTGGTGCGGTCCCACACCCCCACGGTCAGGGAGTAGCCGCAAGGATCCATTCCCGTGGTGTTCAACGTGAACGCCTCGCTGCTGACGCCCGGATCGGCGATCGTCCCGCCGAGTTCGTTCGAGACTCCCGAAGCCGGCGACGGCAACACGCCGTTCGCGGGTCCTGGAGGCAGGATGGTAAACCCGAAGGAGCCAAAATCCGTGGCCGTCGCCGTAAACGTGCCCGTGATCGTGTCGCCCGGCGCCACCTTTCCGCATTCCCCGAAGGTCGGCGTCAGCGTAGCCACCGGCGTTGCGTTGTTCACCAGCACCGTCACCACGTTGCTGTCGATATCGGGATTCGGCGCATTGTAGAGGTCCACGCGCACGTCGTAGGCGTAGCCGGTGTCGGCCACCGTGGAGTACCAGACTCCCAGCAAATGCCCTACCACGGTGTGGTCCGGCGAGTAGTCCTGGTAGGGGTAATAGCCCTCCGCATTGGCGTGGAAGGTCTGTTCGCTCTCCGTCCACACCCCCCCGCTGAAAACGTTCAGAGTCAAGGTAAGTCCGGCGGGTTCGTTGACCACCGGCGTAAAGGCCGATGACCCGTGCGGAGCCTTCATGATCCGGTACAGCATGCCCGGCGTGGGATTCGAAATCTGCCCCGCCAGCGTGAT
>JASHTU010000222.1 GCA_030040395.1 Acidobacteriaceae bacterium | reverse complement strand
GTTGGACCGCTGCTGAATGTGCTGGACAAGCGCGTATCCGTGGGACGGTTGGCGGCGCAGCGACTCTAGAATCATCATTTCGAGTGCGCCGGGAAATAAATCGCGAGCAGCGTTGTCTGTCATAAGCCTGTTTACTACAGGCATAGAGTACACAAGGGTTGGTGAATTGTCAAGACAGAATTACGTTGACTCCTGATCGGAACCGTCTGAGGGTGTCAACTGTCGCGAACAGGGCAACCCGCTCATCGAGAGTGAGACGGGTCGGCCGGACATGTCAATTTGCAACTCGACGATCTATCACTGATTGAGAGCCAGACGCGCCCAAACTTCTGAAATGCCGAACACACCTTTTGAGCTCTCGGAAACACAATCAAGCATCAAGGAGCGCAGCAGTGCCTCAGCCTGTCCGCTCATACAGGAACCCCTAGCTCGGCCTTGGTCACTGGTCCTTAATCTGCAGCCACTCGAGCCGTCTCGGCTTCCATCCGAGAACCCGATTCGCCTTCGCGTTCGAGGCGCCACTTAGCTTGGTCGCGTAATACACCGCATCGTCGCCGGCCATTGCCTTCGCCTCTGCCTCGCTCACATGCGGGGGCGCCGGGGCGCCCACAAATTTTGCAAAAGCCGGGAGCCACACTTTTTGCGGCGAAGGATCGTCGTCTACCAAGTTATACACACCTGCTTCTGCCGTCAGCGCCGCCACGGTCGCGACTGCGGCATCGTGGATATGCACGAACGACGACACGCCTTCTCCCTTGCCGACAACCGGAACCTGCTGATGCAACACCATATCCGCCGCCGATCCGCCAGGGCGATACCACGTCTTCGGCCCATAGAAGAATCCATACCGCAGCGCCACACCCTCAATCGCGTTGGAGCTGAACAGCCGCGCTTCCAGTTCCGTATACGTCCGCGCAGCCGCTGCTACGCCTGGGCTGGCATCCACATCTAGCGGAGACGACTCGTCCGCCAAGGTCCCTTCCACCGTCTTCAAAAAGAAGCCGCTCGACTGCTGCAGATACCGTCGCACGCCCGTAGCAATTGCCGCACGAAACAGATTCCCCCCGCCCTCAATCCTCAGCTTCCTGTCGCCCGCCGCATACTTGGGCATCTCGCTTTGCTCCTTCGGCAGCGACGTCAGCTCATCGATCACGGCTTCCGCCTCCGACCGCCTCAGCGCCATTTCGACCTCTTTCGCATCAAAGGCGTCCGCGATTACCGCTGAGGCCCCTTGCGCCTCCAGGATTTTGGCCCGTGTCTCGCTCGTTGTCATTCCCACGACAGAGTGCCCCTGCTTTATCAACTCCGCAACCAAAGGCTCACCGATCGCTCCACTGGCGCCTGCCACAAACACGCGCATCTTCCGCCCCCTCTCAACCACGCCATTTAGAGCCAAAAATATCGATGAGGTTCTACCGAATTTTCAGGCTCTTGCACTGCCGAGGCCTCAAGACGATGGCCCAGAGCGTCTTCGGGGCCTTACACGCGCATAAGGAATGACGGACAGCCCGGATGGTGGATCTCAGTTTGTGGCAACAGGCCAAGTCAGTCATTGACCTTCGGTGCTGCCGAAGCCGCGCTATTGAGCGCACTCTCCATCACGGGGCGGTAGACGCCTTTTCGCCATCGTGTTCGAGATGGGAACTCAGCGCGACCTGCGTTGTGACCGGATTGTGCTGATCGCGGTGGATGTGGTTGAACCCACGAGCGCCCCGGCGAAAATCTTGGCAATATCGAGAAATCCGGTATCCCTTGCACCTGCATTATGCATTCCAAAGCCGCCAAAGATCAGGCACAGAAGGAAACAAAGACAGGTGAAGGGCGGAAACAGGTCGAAGAAAGAGGTTTTCGGCGCGGCAACAGTCCTCTTGCCCAGGGTCTCGTCGAGCGCAAGGGTAAGATCATTCAACAGAACCGGGGGGGCAGGGGGCGCCTTTTCTCCCACGGGTGTTTCCTCTGCCGGGAGCGCGATGGCCCGCTCCAGCGCGAACTGGCGCGCACGCGCCTCCACGCGCTTTCTCAAGCGCACCATTTCGTCTCCCAAAGCGGCTTCCAATTTGGGCGATATCTCAGGTTCCAGATCTCCATTGAGGGGGGTCTTTTGAGGCATAAGCGACTCCTTCTACGCATGTTCAGGGAAGGCGGCTGGAGTACGAATGGTACAACAGGCCCCGTTGAAGGCACAATCGCGTGGCAAACATGCAGGAATCAGGGAATGCGTTCGTAGGGGCGATAGACGGGCTCCCACACGTAGGCGCGGAGCTTTTCGACGAATGGCTTATCTCCCGCGGGGTGGGCCACGCCATTGGCGATGGCCCGCATGCCGACAGCTTCAGCCACAGCCAGGCTGACCTTGCGGGAGTCGGCGATGGGAGGCAGGAGCGGGGCGGATGGGTCCCGAGCGGCGGGCGATAACGACGCCAGAGCCTTGGCCGCAGCCATGATCATGGCGTCAGTGACGCGCGGTGCGCGCGAAACGAGAATGCCGAGAGCCAGGCCGGGAAAAATGTAGGAATTGTTGATCTGCGCAATGGGCACGAGCCGGCCGCCGATCTCGACGGGCGGAAAGGGACTGCCTGTGCCGACCAGCGCGCGGCCCTCGGTCCAGCGGAGCAGGTCGGCGGGCGCGGCTTCAGACTGCGAGGTGGGATTGGAAAGGGGAAAGATGACGGGGCGCGGGGTGCGACGGGCCATCTCGCGCACGACTTCCTCAGTGAAGGCGCCGGGCTGGGCGCTGACTCCGACCAGAACCGTGATGTTGGCGTTGCGCACCAAATCGAACAGCGAAATGGAGCCGGGGCGCGAGAGCTTCCATCCGGCCACATCCTCGGGTTTGCGGGCGAGCGGCAGTTGGCTGGGGCGAACGCCTTCGCCGCCTTCCACAATGAGTCCGTGGCGGTTGAAGGCGTAGACGCGCTTGCGGGCCTGGTCTGCGGTGAGACCCTCCTCTTTCATGGCGGCGACGAGCATGTCGACGATGCCGACACCGGCCGAGCCGGAGCCGAACATGGCGATGGTCTGCTCGCGGAGAGGAATGCCGGTGGCGTGAACGGCGGCGAGCAGCGTGGCCGTGGTTACGGCCGCGGTTCCCTGGATGTCGTCGTTGAAGGTGCAGAGGCGATTGCGGTAGCGCTCGAGCAGGCGCGCCGCGTTAACTCCGGCAAAATCTTCCCATTGCAGCAGGATGTGCGGCCAGCGGCGCTCGACGGCCGCAACAAAGGCTTCCACGAAGTCGTCGTAATCCTGGCCGCGGATGCGTTTATGCTGCCAGCCGATGTAGATGGGTTCGTGGAGCAAGGCTTCGTTGTCGGTGCCGACGTCGAGCAGGATGGGCAGGCAATGATGGGGAGGAATGCCGCCGAGAGCGGTGTAGAGGGCCATTTTGCCGATGGGAATGCCCATTCCGCCGGCGCCCTGGTCGCCGAGGCCGAGAACGCGCTCGCCGTCGCTGACCACGATGCAGCGGATGTGGTCGTAGCGAAGATTGGAGAGGATCTGGTCGATGCGGTGCATGTTGGGATAGCTGATAAACAGGCCGCGCGGTTTGCGCCAGATTTCGGAGAAGCGTTGGCACCCCTCGCCCACCGCCGGGGTGTAGACGATCGGGAGAAGTTCCTCGATGTGATGAAGAAAAAGGGAATAGAACAGCGTCTCGCCGCTGTCCTGAAGGTCGCGCATGACGCTGTATTTCTCAAAAGCGGTCTGTCGACTATCGAGGAGGCGTTTGCGGCGGGCGCGCTGATCTTCGAGGGAGCCGATGTGCGGCGGCAGCAGGCCGTGGAGGCCGAAGGCGTCGCGCTCGGCTTCAGTGAAGGCGGTTCCCTTGTTGAGGCCGGGATGGAGAAGCAGGTCA
>JASHTU010000221.1 GCA_030040395.1 Acidobacteriaceae bacterium | reverse complement strand
ACTTTGAGCAAACTCCAAAGGAAAAAATCGAGTAACGTCACTTGCCTTCAGCCTCTTTTCAGCAGCGGGTCAGCGAGTTAGCAAGTCAGCGAGTTAGCAAGTCAGCAAGTCAGCGACGCGGACGCAGCCTTCAGGGCCTAAAGCCCCTCGCTCTTTTTTGCTGCGATTGGCACGCACCCAACTCGACGGGTTCCCAGTTCCCGGCCGTGCCCTTTCAAGACGGTGTGCATACCGGACGTGCTCAATCGGCCGCCGCCTCTGCGTGCTCGCGGGTTTGGTGTGCTTCGATTTCGTTGAGGCCGCGACAGTAGCGGCCCAGGGTTGAGGAGGTGAACAGGGTATCGTGCGTGGGAACGACGAAGTCCTCGGCGCCGGCGGAAGCGGGAGCTATTTGGGTCACGGGTGACGCGAGGTCGGTGCGCACATCGTTGCCGCTCAAAAGGTTCACGCGGTCCAACTTGTAGCCGGGAACCAGGCGCTCGATCTCGTCGAGGACGGCAAAGGGGTCGAAGGGGCTGAGTTTGGGCTCGAGGCCGTTGGCTTCAAGCCAGACCGCGTGCCGGTCAGCCTCGCCGGCCTGCGCGCCGCGCGACTGGCCAAGATCGGCGGTCATGGCGCCTTTGCCGAAGGGCACGAGTTTTCTTACGTCCGCGCCCATGGCTCCGGCGAGGCGCACGAGGATTTCGAAGTCCGGCTTGACGCCGGCGCGGTCGGCGGCTTTGCGGACCATCTGCAGGTCGCCGAAGGTGTTGGTCACGGTTCCGGATTTTTCGTAGAGACTGGCGGCGGGGAAGACGACGTGGGCGAGGGCCGCGGTTTCAGTAAGGAAAAGATCCTGCACGATGAGGAAGGTGTTTTGAAGAGCGGCGAGATCGACCTTGCGACGCGCGACGGGATTGGCGCCGACGACGACCAGGGCGCCCAACTCGCCGTGGCGCGCGGCTTCCATCATCTGCGGGAGGGTTTTGCCGGGCCTGGCAGGCAGGTTGGGATATTCGGCGAAGGGGCCGGATGCGGTGACGGGGACGTAGCCGGGGAGCAGATCGGGGAAAAGGCCCATATCGGCCGCGCCGCGAGAGTTAGTGTGGTCGCCGAGGTAGGCGAAGCGGACTTTCCCGCTCTGGAGGCCCCAGGCGACGAGGCTTCCGACGGCCGGACCGCGAAATTCCTCGCCGAAGATAACGACAAGCGACTCCTCGGCGAGCACGGCTTTACTGAAGTCCGATTGGCCGGAAGCAAGGAAGGCGGCAAGATCCTTGTAACCGCCAGGCGGGAGCTCCTGCACCGCTTTGGCCTGACGCTCGAGCTTGATGGGCCGGGAATTCGCAATATAAAGGCGGGCCTTGTTAAGGCGCACGTTGGTGCGCAAGAGCCAGGCGAGGAGCGGATGCTCGTCGGTAGGATTGCCGCCGATGAGCAGGATTGCCGGGGCGCTGGCGATGTCGCGCAGGCTGGCGGTTCTGCCGAGCGGGGGCCCTCCGGGCGCGGCGAGGGCGCGGGCGAAGGCTGCGTAGTCGGTGGTCCGCTCGTGGTCGATGTTGTTGGTGGTGAGCACGGTGCGGGCGAACTTTTGCAGGAGGTAGTTTTCTTCGTTGGTGGCGTGGTTGGAGCCGATGACGCCGATGGCGGCCCCTCCGCGGACGTCGCGGATTTGCTTGAGTTTTTCGCTGGCGACGCTGAGCGCGTGCTCCCATGTGGCGGGCTCGAGCTCGCCGGCGGCGTTGCGGACGAGCGGGGTGGTGAGGCGCTCGGGATGGTTCACGTAGTCGAAGCCGAAGCGGCCCTTGGCGCATAGAAAGTCGCCATTGACGCCGCTTTTGTCGCGGTTGTCGGCGCGGACGATCTCGGAGCCGTCATTACTCTGACGCACGCCGAGCGTGACTTTGCAGCCGTCGGCGCAGTGGGTGCAGACGGTGGAGACGTGGTGCATCTCCCAGGGGCGGGTTTTGTAACGATAGCTGCCGCTGGTGAGGGCGCCCACGGGGCAGATGTCAATGCACATGCCACACTCTTCGCAGTCGAGCCGTTCGCCCTCGCCGTCCTTTGCAATCACGTTGGGCACGATGACGGAATGAACGCCGCGGTTTTCGACGCCGAGGGCCCACACGTCCATGCCTTCGCCGCAGACGCGCACGCAGCGGTAGCAGAGGATGCAGCGCGGGCGGTCATAGAAGACGGCCGGAGACCACTGCTGCTCGTCGCGATGCTGCTTGGCTTCGGCGTAGAGACTTTCGCCGGCGCCGTATTTGAAGGTCATGTCCTGGAGTTCGCACTCGCCGCCGGCGTCGCAGACGGGGCAGTCGAGGGGGTGGTTGCCCAGGAGCAGCTCGGTCATGGCTTTGCGTGCTTGCGCGATCTCAGGCGACTCGGTGGTGAAGACCTGGCCTTCGGCGACCACTGTCGTGCAGGCAGTTTGCAGCTTGGGCACCTTTTCCTGGCGCACCAAACACATGCGGCAGGCGGCCTGCAGCGAGAGGCCGGGATAGTAGCAAAAAGAGGGAATCTCGATGCCGGCCCTGCGGCAGGCCTCGATCAGCAGCGTCCCCGCAGGGGCGGTGAGCTTTTTTCCGTCGACGGTGAAGGTTACGTCGGGCATTTGATGTTTTGCAGCCCCTCAGGGGCTAAAGCCCCAATCATCTTGCGCTGTCGTTTGTACGGGTTAAGGTCCGTACCCTTCAAACCCTTGCGATCGTTCCCGGCACGACTCAAGTCGTGCCCTTTCAAAACCCTCCTCGCAATCGGGCAATTCGCGGCCCGCTACACCACCGTCAACTGCGGCACGCCCTCTTTTGCGAACGGACAGGGTTTGCCGTTCAGGTGATCTTCGAACTCCTTGCGGAACTTCTTCACGAAAGCGATCGTCGGCATGGCCGCCGCGTCGCCCAGCGGGCAGAAGGTGCGGCCCAGCATGTTTTCAGCGAGGTACTGGATGTTGTCGATATCAGCGGCCTTGCCGAAGCCGGCGTGGAAGCGGGTGAGCGATTTTTTGAGCCAGTCAGTGCCTTCGCGGCAGGGAATGCACCAGCCGCAGCTCTCGTGTTGGTAAAAACCGATGGTGCGCAAGGCGAACTCAACGATGCAGGTGTGATCATCGATGACGACGACGCCGCCCGAGCCGAGCATGGAGCCGGCTTTGCCCACCTGGTCGAAGTCCATGCCGATATCGATTTCCTCCGCCCGCAAGACGGGCGTGGACGAACCGCCGGGGACCACGGCTTTGAGCTGGTTTCCGTTGGTGATGCCGCCGCCGACCTCGTAGATCATTTTTTTGAGGTTGTAGCCCATGGGCAGCTCGTAAACGCCGGGGCGCTGGACGTGACCGCTCAAACAAAACAGGCGCGTGCCGCCGTTGCGCGGCGTGCCCAGTTCGGCGTAAGCGGCAGCGCCCATGGCGATGACGTGGGGCACGGTGGCGATGGTTTCCGCGTTGTTGATGACGGTGGGCCCGCCATAGAGGCCGACGACGGCGGGGAAGGGCGGCTTAATACGCGGGATGCCGCGCTTGCCCTCAAGCGACTCCATCAGCGCCGACTCTTCGCCTACTTCATAGGCTCCGGCGCCGGTTTGGGTGATGATTTCAAATTCGGTTCCCGAGCCGAAGATGTTTTTGCCGAGAAAGCCGCGGGCGTAGGCATCGGCCACGGCTTTCTCGACGATTTCGAGGAGATAGCGATACTCGCCGCGCAGATAGATGAAGCCCATTTT
>JASHTU010000220.1 GCA_030040395.1 Acidobacteriaceae bacterium | reverse complement strand
CCGCGCAAGACCACCGCCAAGAAGAGCTCCGCCAAGGTGCAAACCATGCCTTTGGCTCCGACGCACGATCAGGTCGCGGAACTGGCGCGCCGCTATTGGATAGAGCGCGGCTACCAGGACGGACATTCCGAAGAGGATTGGTTCCGGGCCGAGCAGGAGCTTCGCTCCAAGGCGTCCTGAGCAAGTGCTGCGTTTTGCCCGAGAATCCCGCCATCTTTCTTTCTTGTTCACCCAAAGGAACCGCTGGCTGAGGCCAGTGCAGAACGGGGCGACGCGCCCAACCGAAACACAATAGCTCCGGAGGAAGAAACTCCGGGGCGACAACCTCAATACCCTACCGTGAATGCAGGGGCGTACGCGTGTGCGCGGGCTCTGCACGCTTTCATGCGCGAACGGACTGTCGCGTCATTGGAGCGTTTTCGATTCAAGACTTGCGATTTGTGGGAGGTGGCGTTTCTTGAAGGAAAACGCCACTCCGCTTCGCGGTTTCTGCAAAGAGCAGAATCGTAAACCCTGTGGAACCTTAAACAAACAGCCGGGATTGCTCCCGGCTGTAGTCAATCTCACCTTTTGCTGTACTGGCTTGGACCCGCTCCAGCGCGGGCCCTGACCGGAACGGGTGACCTGCTATGCTTTGGCCGCCAGCGCCTGGAGCCGCGCATTGAGGCGGCTCTTGTAGCGGGATGCGGTATTGTTGTGCAAAACGCCCTTCTGCACGCTTTTATCGAGGGCGGAAACCGTCTGGCGGTACTGCGCCTGTGCAGCGTTCAGGTCGCCTTTGGCGAGGGCTTCGCGCACCGCGCGGAGGCTGCTGCGCACGCGGCTGCGGTTGGCGCGGTTCACTTCCGTGCGTCTTTCGGTCTGGCGGGCGCGCTTGATCGCCGATACATGGTTTGCCATGGCTCTTCCTTAATCTTTGACCCAATTTTCCGGGAGAATGATGCGGTCCGGAATGCAACCTGAGCCGCATCCTACGCAACTTCTTAGTCTACGGGAAGCGCGTTGGAGGGTCAATGAGGCGTCCCGCGACCGGGATAGTAGCCATTTTAGCTATCTTAGCTACTATCGATTCCCCCCCGCCCCCCTTTTGGGGTTAA
Source organism: Acidobacteriaceae bacterium (assembly GCA_030040395.1). GTDB lineage: Bacteria > Acidobacteriota > Terriglobia > Terriglobales > Acidobacteriaceae > Telmatobacter. The sequence continues at coordinate 1,613 of JASHTU010000220.1, read as the reverse complement.
GTGGTTTGTTTGCAATGACTTGTACCCTCGACCATCGACTCTAACCCCTTTAGAATCAGTAGGTTAGTTCGTAAAACAGTGGAGAATAAGGACTTACGGCCAAATCTTGCCGGTTTTGCACGGTTTTCGTTGCATTTCCCCGGACAGATGGCCATCGGTCAATGGCAAAAAGTGCGCGGCCCCGGGGATGGCGGCCGCGACCTGGTTACCATTCCCGAGCCGGCCGGACTCCGGTCGAGACTCCACACCATGCCTCCACCTGAGATCAAGTGTAGCGATTTGGCGGAAATAACCGGCAAAGTTGGCGAAGAAATACGATGCCTGGAATGAGGGAGATGGCGCGGGCGCCGGCGGCGGAGGGCTTGACAAACGAATCCCCGGCCCCCAAAGGCGAAGGACCGGACTCCCTCGTTGTGGTTTAGAAAGCGATGAGGGATCGGGGCCACCCGCCGCTAAAGTGCGAGTTTCGGGGCGAAGATTATCTGAAGGGCAGCATTGCCGACAATACTCCCGCGATGGGATGTTGCGCCGTGTGGAATGATTGAATGTGCTGATGCAGAAATATTTGTTCGCGTTGAAAACGGCGTGCAGTTGCATAATGCATTTATTGATAGGCACATTTGGAGTGATTGGCCTGTCCGCAACAGTGGTGTTTACCGTCTTCTCTTTCGTCCACAGGTGGAACCCACATTTCAGTTCCAGCCGGGCGAGTTGGCTTCTTACCGAGATCCCTGGCTTTCCAACCCAGGCAGTTATTGGGCTCATCCTCGGCTTCCAACTCGCAAGATGGATGGACGGTAGAATCATGCGGTGGATTTGGGTCCTGCCGGTCTGCTTTTTCGGATTTATCGCACTCATTTCTCCATACCACGGCTCCGAAATCTTCGCTCATTTCGTCGGCTCTGGCTGCAGGGCGCGGACGCGTTGTTTCGACCAGTTCGTCGCTACGCTACCACTCGTCGCTTGTGCCGGATACTCGCTTGGGGCCGCTTTGGCTATGCGGCTTCACAAAACAAGCAATTCGTATTCAGTACCCGCACCTTAGTTGCGGTCGGATAACCGCCAAACCGGAGATTGCCCTACGAGCAGCCCCCAGGGCTGAAGCCCGCACTGTTTTGCGACGTTTTTCGACCCGGCTAAAGACGTGTCGTTGTTGCAAAGCTCAGCGGGGCCATTTCTCCGGCTGCTGGGATGTTGAGTTTCGGGAATCGCAGCGGCCCTACGGGACGCGCTTTGCGGTGGGGTGGCTTTCCCCGGGTTTCACCCGGGGCGATTATTCGATGTGTCCCTACGGGACTGGAGACCTTCCGGGGGATGGCTACCCCACGCTGAAGCGCGGGGCTAATAAACGCTGCGCCTACGGAGCGGCGAACCCGGCGGACGTGGGTCCGGACATGGGAAATTAGTGTCCTGTCCCTGAAATCCGCGTCCTAGTCGCTTCTGTCATTCTGTGTATGACGACGTTGGCCTTTGACACCTGGAGGTGGAATGTATGCGCACGCGAAGAGATTTTCTGAAGACACTGGGAGGGGTTGCGGCTGGTGCGACGGTTGGCGCTCGCAACGCGTGGTCCGAGGGGCCGCTCGCCTGGCCCGGCCCTATCGGGCTCGAAC
>JASHTU010000219.1 GCA_030040395.1 Acidobacteriaceae bacterium | reverse complement strand
TCCATACGGCACGCGCACCAGAATGTGTGGCAGCGTCAGGGCCACGTAGCGCGAATCGTCCGACTGCCGGAAGCTCTTCCACTTCGCGTACTCGGTGGAATCGAAAATCTTGCCGATGTCGCGCGGCGCCCCCAGTTGCGTGTAACTGCTCAAGTTCAGCAACTCTGAGCTGGCCGCCGTCAGGAACGGCGCATGCGCCGCCGAAGCCACCTGGGAGATGCGCTCCAGCAGTTCGACATCCTCCGGCCCCCGGCCGAATTCGTAATCACCCACCAACGAGGCGAACGGCGCTCCGCCGAAAACCCCGAACTCCTCTTCGTACACCTTCTTGAACAACGCGCTCTGATCGAACTCCGCGGCTCTCTGCAAATCCTTCAGCAGCTCGCGCTTGGAGACGTTGAGCACCTTGATCTTCAGCATCTCGCTGGTTTCCGACTGGTCGATCAGGTACTTGATGCCCCGCCAGGTCGCCTCCAGCTTTTGAAAAGCCGGGTAGTGCAGAATTTCATTGAGTTGAATCGAAATCAGCCGGTCAATCTGCGCAATGCGGGCCTGGATGGTGGCTTCCGCGTCGCGCGTCACGGTCATGTGCCCCTCGAGCACCTGGGTCACGAATTCCTTCACCATGTCGCGGCCGCGCTCCAGCGTCGCCGCGTCGCGTGTGAAGCGCCCCTGCGCCACAATCTGGTCGAGCAGCCCCTGTTCCGTGGTTTCCGCTGTTTTCTCGCTTACCGCCGCAACTGCCGTATCATTCGCACTCATTTGTCACCTCCGGAGGGTTTGGCCAGTTCAGCCCGCAGCTTTTCCTGGGACTCCGTGTTCGAAACTGCCTCCATCAACGCTTCGTCGAGCTTGTCGTTGCCCTGCAGGCTTCCGCGAAGATCGGAGAGCCGTGTGCGCAGATCCAGCAGCTCCTTGAGCGGTCCCACTTGCTTGGCCACATTCTCGGGGCTGAAGTCGTCCATGCTCTCAAACTTCAGGTTCACCTTCACCTGTCCCGCGTTGGGATCGTCGCTCAACTTGTTTTCGACGGCGAACGCCAGGTGCGGCTGCATCCCTTTCAGAACCGTGTCGAAGTTGTCGGGATTGATCTCGACGAACTTGCGGTCTTTGAGCGCCGCGAGCGGCTGCTCCGGCTGCCCTGTCAAATCTCCCAGAACGCCCATCACAAAAGGCAATTCCTTCAGTTCAATGGCGTCGCCGATCTCGACGTCGTAAGTGATATGCACGCGTGGCGAACGGACGCGATCAAGCTTGTGCTGTGTGCTTTCTCTAGCCATTTTTCCCCCCGGAGACCCCGTGCGCGCCACCCGCGCGCGCACTTCATTTGGAAGAAGCCGCGCTTGGGGCGCGCCTCAACCGGAAAACACGATATTTTTCCCTTGGTCGAAAATAACACCGGCGCGCGGACGCGGAACCCTAGGGATCGTCTTTGCGCAGGCTTGTAGAAGCGGTTTGATTATTTCCCGTGTAGCGTCTTGTGTCAAGCCCCCTCGCAATTCTTTTCACAGTCTCCTCGCGCCGCGCGCCTTTCCACTCGCTGTTGTACCTGTGGTTTGTCCCCGCCGTCGACAGGCATGCTGCCCCCAAGCCCTACCCTGCTTCCTAAGGCCTCCGCGCCCTTGGACTTCCCGTCCCCTGGCCCGCGGCCCGGGTGTATACTCCACCCCTTAGAGCCTGTTATGAGCCTTCGCGGTCCGCGAATGTTTCTAGGAGTCCACAGGAGATCGGGGCATGCGACAGTTACAGCCGGTGGTTTGGTCGAAAGGGGTCTTTCTCTCCCCGCAGCATCTGCAGGCCCAGGACCGTTTTTTTGAAGATACGCTGCGCTTCCTCACCGGCGCTCTGTCTTTCCGCAACTGGGGCTTTGCCTCCTTGCAGATCGATGCGGCTGGGCTCAGCCAGGGCCGGCTCAACATCATGGAGGCCGGGGGCATCTTCCCTGACGGGCTCATGTTCGATCTGCCCGCATCCGACGCCCCGCCCCCCTCGCGCACCCTCGACGAATGCTTCGCCGACGGCAGAAGCGAATGCGCCTTTTTCCTGGGCGTTCCCCAGGACCGGCCTGGCGGCATCAACATCGCGCTCCAGCAGAGCGGCGCCAGCACCCGCTTTTACGCGGAGTTGCAGATGCTGCGCGACGAAAACAGCTCTGGGGTGGAAAAGCCGGTTTCCCTCACCCGCAAAAACCTTCAGATCCTGGCCGAAGGCGAAAACCTCGAAGGGGCCGTCCTGCTTCCTGTCGCCCGCATTGAGCGCACCGAGTCTGGCGCCTACCGTCACCATCCCAAGTTCGTGCCTCCGCTCCTGAACATCAAGGGCAACGAACTCCTCACCGGCATCCTGCGCGGCCAGATTGAAACCCTGGTCTCGCGGAGCAGCCAGTTGGCCGGCTCGCGGCGGCAGCGCAACCAGTCACTCGCCGACTTCAGCGCTTCCGACATCGCCAACTTCTGGCTGCTCTACACCATCAACGTCCATCTTCCCCTCTCGCGCCACATGCTCGAGGCCTCGCATCTCCATCCCGAATCGCTTTTTCTCCACATGCTCTCGCTGGCCGGAGCGCTCACCACCTTCTCTTCCAAAATCGAGCCCCGGGATTTGCCCACCTATGAGCACGAAGACCTGGGTGTCTGCTTCATGGCTCTCGACGCCACCATCGCGGAGCTGCTGGAGACAGTGGTCCCCAGCAATTTCGTGGCCCTGCCCCTTAAGCCGCTGCGCGACTCCATCTATGCCACGGCCATCGACAAGGACCGCTATTTCGAAAACTCGCGCCCCTATCTGGCCGTTTCTTCCGATATGCGCGAGGCCGATCTTATCGCCCGCCTTCCGGCCCTGGCCAAGGCCTGCTCCGCCACCCACATCGAACAGCTCATCCGCCAAGCGCTGCCCGGCTTGAAGCTGACCCATGTCCCCGTTCCGCCCCGGGCAATTCCGGTAAAACTGCGCTACCAGTACTTCAGCCTGGAACAGAGCGGCCCCGTGTGGGAAGCGGTCGTGCGCGCGCGCAATTTCGCCGTCTACATGCCGGCCGAGATTACCAATCCCGATATGGAGTTGATCTTCCTCTTCGCCAACCCCACCTGACGTCACAATCGGATTCCTTCTCGCTTGTGCCCCGGCAAGAAGCTGGGAGCTCGCCCCCCTCACTTGTGGTGCAGGACGAAGACCAGAATCAGCACGATTGCCAGCATCAGGAAAACATTCAGCACCAGGATCAGCGGCAGATACTTCTGCAGCGGGTTGGTCGGCGGCGGGGAAGCCGCAACCGGAGGCGGCGTCGGGGTTGGTGGGATGGGAAAGGCGAATGCCGGCGGCGCGAAATGAGGCGCCGCCCCGGCTGGCGGTTGCGGAGGCGGCATCGCTGGGGGCTTGGGAGCCCCGGGAGGGGTCCATGCCGGCGCGCTCGGCGGCGCAGCGGCCGCGGCCGGTGGTGGCGCCGCTGCTCCCTGGCCCTGCAGATCGCGGAGCGCCGAGCCTGAAATCACCCGCGTAAACTCGCCTGGCCCGCTCGCGGCGGGCTGAGGAAGAGGCGGCAACACCGCTGGGGAGCCTGCCGCGGGCGCGGCAATCGACGGCGCGGCTGCTGGCGTAAACGAGGCTTGCGGTTGAGGCGGCGCGGCAGGAGGCCCAGGCGCAGGCTCGGCCGAAAGAGTGCGCAGAAGCTGCGTGAATCCTCCCGCTGCCGGAGCCGCCGCGGGTGGCGGAGACATCGGAGCCGGAGCCAGGGGCGGCTCGGTCCGCTTCGGCGCTGGCTCTTGGTTCAGCGCCTGCAGCAGTTGCGTGAATCCGCCTTGTGCCGGCATCGCCGGTTCCAATGGCTTGACCGGTTCCGTCGCAAATTGCAGATCGCGCGCCGGCGCCGGTTGGGAGTGAAGAAAATCCACCACCCTCTCCTGCGTGACTTGCGGTGTGGCCGGCTGCGAAAACATCTGCGTAAACGCGCCTGGCTCCTGACTCGCCGCTGGCTTGGGCGCGGGCGCGGCCACAGGCTCCGCCCCGCTCTTCTCTTGCGAAACTCCTTGAAACAGCCGCGTGAATGCCCCTGGCTCTTGGCTTGGCGCGGGAAAGGCCACAGGCGGAGCAGCCATCTGGGCTGCACTCTTCTCTTGCGGAAGACCTTGAAACAAGCGCGTAAATTCACCCGAACCCGAGGCCGGAGTGGAAGCCGGGCTCGATGCCGGACCGGAAGCTGCCGGCGCTGGAGACGCCGAACTTACAGCCGGAGCGGAAGCCGCTGGAGCGCTCAATGAGCTGAACATTTGCGTAAAACTGCCCGGAGCGCTAGGCGCGCTCGCCGGCGGCGCCTCATTGGCGCGATTTTTGTCCATGGAAACCGGGCTGAATTGTTTCGCGAGCTCCTGCGACGGCCGCGAAAATGGCTGTGACTCGGGCGCCGCGCTGGGTTCGGGCGTCCTCAGCGCCTGCAGCATCCGGGTAAACTCGCCGGGACTGGCGGGAGCGGACGGCGACCGTTCCACGGCCGGCGCGGTTGAGGGCGGAGCGCTCGGCGCAGCCTGAGCCGGTGCGGCAGGCGTAGCATGAGCCGGAGCGGCTGGCGCAGGGACCGCGGGCGCGGGTGGCGCCGGGGCCGCTGGCGGAGTTGGTTGCCCCAAAAGCGACGCCAGCAAGTCCTTGTCGTCATGCGCCGGAGCGGTCGAAAAAATCCCCGTGGCGCTCGAAGGTGCGCTCGAAGCCTCCCCGCCGGCGGGGCGATCCGGCCCGCGTGAATCCGGCTGATCGAACGGACCTCTGGACGCATTCATCGATCACCACCCCACTCTCGGCTAAATGCATGGTTCCGGACACCAAGACTACATCGCCTTGACTTGACAGTAAAGGGCTGGCAGCCTACGATGCAAGCACGCTTGATGGCAGCGAGGTCAGGACAGGTTGGGGAGCGGAGCGCGGGCTCGGCGAATCGACCTGACCCGGGGTCCGCTCACCGGCGCCATTGCCACCAGCCCTTATTGCTATGAAATTCCTCTCGCGGGTCGTCTGGTCCGAAGGCATGTATCTGAGCCCTCACCATTTCCAGACGCAAAGCCGATATTTCGAAGATTCTATGGCCTTCCTCGCCGCCAGCCTGTGGCGCGAGCCGTGGGGATTGCTGCACGCCGAACTGGATCCCAAGGCCCTGCGCAACGGAACCGCGGCTCTTCTGCACGCTTCGGGCATTTTTCCTGACGGCCTGGTCTTCGAACTGCCCAATTCCGATCCGCCGCCGCCCATCCGCAATTTGCTGGAAGTTTTCCCTTCCACCGACGCTATGCTTCCCGTTTACCTCACCGTCCCTCGCCGGCGCGACAACGGCTTCGACTGCGACCTGGCCGCCGCGCCCAACAGCAGCCGCTTTGCGCGCATGCAGCGCTTGCTGCGCGACGAGACCAACGGCATCGACGAGCGCGAAATCGATCTGGGGCAGAAAAACATCCGCCTGATGACTGAAGCCGAACTGACTCCCGACCTGCTCTCCATTCCGCTTGCGCAGGTGCTGCGCGACGGCCGCGGGCAGTTGGTTTCGGACGAGGAATTTGTCCCGCCCTGCCTGCGCATCAGCGCCTGTGAGACCCTTATGTTGCTGGTGCGCCGTCTCCTCGACGCCATCGGAGAAAAGAGCGCCGTCATCGCCCGCTCCGCGCGCCGCCACGGCAGGTTTGAAGCCGGGACGGCTGCTCTCGACGTCGCCAACTACTGGTTTCTGCACGCGCTGCACAGCGCCATTCCGCCGCTTCAACATCTCACCAACACCCGCCACGCCCATCCCGAGGATGTCTTCATCGAGCTCTCGCGGCTGGCCGGCGCCTTGTGCACCTTCGCCGTCGATTCCGACCCGCGCCAGCTTCCCGCCTACGATCATCGCAATCCCGGCCCCGCATTTCGCGCCCTCGACGCGCACATCCGCCGCCATCTTGAAATCGTGGTGCCGTCAAACACCGTTTCGCTCGACTTCCACCCCGTCGAGCCGTACATCCACGGCGCCGAAGTCCGCGATGAGCGCTGTTTCCGCCACGCGCGCTGGGTCTTGGGCGTGCGCTCGGCTCTCGGCGAGTCGGATCTCCTCATGCTGGTTCCCAAACTGGTCAAGGTGTGCTCGCTCAAATTCGTGCCCGAACTGGTCAAGCGCGCCCTGCCCGGCATGACGCTCAACCATCTCTCCGTGCCCCCCTCCGCCCTGCGCGCCGAGGCCGACATGCAATACTTCGCCTTAGAAACCACCGGCCCCTGTTGGGAACACATCCAGCAGACCCGCAACGTGGGCATCTATATCCCCGGTGAAATCACCAAGCCCGAATTCGACCTTACCGTGATCGTGGAGCGATCGTAATGAGCACCGCACGGGTGAACAATCTTGCCCTTTGCTTCCAGGAAGCCCTGACCGCCATCGTCCGGGTCCGTTTTCAACGCCAGCAGGTTCAGGACTCGGAGAGTTTCCGCGCGCAAATGCGCCGTTCGTTGCAATCGGCCATGCAGGAGGCGCGCTCTCTGGGTTATTCCAGCGACGCCGTGCAGATGGGCGTCTTCGCCGCTGTCGCCTTTCTCGATGAGAGCGTCCTCAACCTGCAGAGCCCCGTCTTTGCCGACTGGGCGCGTCGCCCGTTGCAGGAAGAGCTGTTTGGCGGCCATCTCGCTGGCGAGGCTTTCTTCCGCAACCTGCAATCTCTCTTGAACGCCCAGGATTCCGCTGAAACCGCCGACGCCCTCGAACTGCACTGCCTGTGCCTGCAAATGGGTTACCGCGGCCGCTACGCCCTGGGAGACTCCGGCGAACTGCACCAGGTGCTGCGTATGGCCCGCGGCAAAATCGAACGCATCCGCGGCGCCGCTTGTCTCATGCCGCCCGTCCCCGCGCCGGAAGTGCCGCCCGCTCGCGCCCGCGATCCCTGGACGCATGCCCTGCTCATCGCCACTTGCGTTCTGGCCGGCCTCGTGGTCGTCGCTTTCGGCGGATACGAACTGATGCTCGGCTCCGGAGCGGCACAGGCCCAGAACGCCGGACTGACAACGCAATAGGAGCCTTGCCGTGCTGCCCATTCTTGTTTCTGCTTTGATCCTGATTCTCTCCATCGTGCTGGCCTGGCTCGCCGGGCCTCTGCTCGGCGTCGCCGGAACCGCGCTTCTCGTCCTGCGCATCCTGCTCGTGCTGCTCGGAGCCGTGGCTGCCGCCGTCATCCTCTTTCTCTATTTCAAGGAAAAGCGGCGTGACGCGGCCGCGCTGAAATTACCCGGTGGCTCCGATCTCGACACTCTGCTGCGCGAGGCCGAAAAACGTCTCGCCGCCGCCCAGCGCACCGGCCCCAAATCTCTTGAAACTTTGCCCCTGCTCTACATCCTTGGCGACGCCAATGCGGCCAAAACCACCGCCGTCATTAAATCCGGCTTCGATCCCGAGCTCCTCGCCGGCCAGGTCTACCGCGACCAGGACGTCGCCGCCACTCCGGTCGCCAACCTCTGGTACACCCAGGCTTCGGTCTTTGTCGAAAGCGGCGATGCGGTGCGCAAAAACCCCGCGCTCTGGCAGCGCCTGATCCGCAAAACCCGGCCCAGAGCCATCCGCTCCGCCATCGGCAAGCAAGCTCCGGTGCGAGCCGCCGTGGTCTGCGTCAGCAGTGAGCAGTTTCTCGGCGCCGGTGCGGCAGACGCGGCCGCAGCCGCCGCGCGCTCCACCAACCAGATGCTGCGCGACCTCGCCCAACAGCTCGGGACCGAGGTGCCGGTCTATGTGATCCTCACCAAGCTCGACCGCGTCCCTCACTTCACTGAGTTCGTCCGCAATCTCTCCAACGAAGAGGTTGCCCAACCCCTCGGCATGGCTTTTCCGCGCCACGGCGTCTCCAGCGGCCTCTATGCGGAAAAAGCCATGAGCGAGGTGGCTTCCGCCCTCGATCGCATCATTTTCGCCCTCGGAGAATTCCGCCTCGAGTTGCTCTCCCGCGAAAACGACCAGCGAAATATCGATCCCGTCTACGAGTTCCCGCGCGAATTCCGCAAGCTGCGCAACAATCTCGCGTCCTACCTGGTGGAGCTGGCGCGCCCCAGTCATCTCAACGCCAATCCCTACCTGCGCGGCCTTTACTGCACCGGGGTACGCGCCCACGTGATCGAGGAAGTTGTTGCCGCCGCTGCCCATGCGCCCCAGGCCGCGCCCGCCGGATCCGGCGCCACGCGCATGTTTTCGGCCGAACAGATGCGGGCCGCGGCGGTGGCGCAAGCGCCCCAAACCATCGCCCGCAAGCAGGCTCAGTGGTGTTTTCTGCCCCGGCTTTTTCCCAACGTCATTCTCGAAGACCGCAGCGCCCTGGCCGTCACCAGCGACAGCCGCAGAACCCACCTTCTCCGCCGCGTTGTCTTCGCCTCTGCCTCCGCGCTGCTGCTGATCTACGCTTTGTGCCTCACCGCGTCCTGGGCCAACAACTCCCGCCTCGAACACGCCGTGGTCTCATCCGCCGACGCCCTTCCCGCCACTACGATTTCGCCCGCTACGCTCGCCGGCGCCCAGACCCTGTCCTCGCTCGACCAGCTCCGCGCCGTGGTGGTGCGGCTGGAAGGCTACCGGCGCAACGGACCGCCCCTGCTGTACCGCTTCGGCCTCTATCACGGCGGCAGCCTGCTTCCCGCGGCGCGCAGCATTTATTTCGATCGCTTCCGCCGCCTTCTGCTGGCCAACACCCAAGCCAACCTGGTCTCTACTCTCAACGCCCTGCCTGCCACGTCAGCGCCGGGAGCGGATTATTCAGCCGCTTACAATCCGCTCAAGGCCTATCTCATCACCACCTCCAATCCCGAGAAGAGCACGGTTGACTTTCTGGTTCCCGTGCTGACGCAGTATTGGGAAAACGGACGCGTTCCCGACACCGAACAGCAAAAGCAGCTCGCCACGCAGCAGTTCGAGTTCTACGCCGCCGAACTCCCGCAAAACAACCCGTACAGCATCGCCGCCGACACTTCCGCCGTCACTCACGCGCGCACCTATCTCGCCACCTTCGGCGGCTTCGAGCGCATCTACCAGCAAATGATCACCGCCGCCGATAAAGCCTCGCCCTCCGTCGATTTCAATCGCATGTATCCCGGCTCCTCCGCCACCGTCGTCGACGCGCACGTCGTCAATGGCGCCTATACCAACACCGGCTACACTTTCATGCAGGACGCCATCCAGCACCCCGACCGTTACTTCAGCGGAGAAGTGTGGGTGCTCGGCAACCAGGCCCCGCCGTCGCTCGACCGCGCCACCCTGACTCAGCAGCTCACCACGCGTTACACGGGCGACTACCAATCCGAGTGGCGCGCCTTCCTGCACTCGGCTCAGGTGGTCAAATACCGCAGCCTGGCCGACGCCGGAGCCAAACTGCAACTGCTCTCCAATCCCAGTTCCCCGCTGCTTGAGCTTTTCTACCTTGTTTCCCACAACACCGCGGTCGCCAACCCCGATATCGCCAAGGAGTTCCAGCCCACGCAGGCGCTGGTTGCGCCGGGCAGCGTCGATAAGTTCATCGGCCCGGGAAACACGAATTACGTCAATGGACTCCTCGCCCTGCAGGCTGCGGTGGCGCAGGTCGCGCAGGATCCCACCGCGGCTACAAATCCCGCCGCCGTGACCCCCATCATCACCGCCTCTACCGCGGCCCACACCGCCGCCAGCCAGACCGCTCAGGCCTTCAATCTCGATCCCCAGGCCCACGTCGACCAGACCGCCCTGGCGCTCATACAGGCGCCCATCAATTCCGTGGACGAAGTGGTGCGCGGTCGCGGACCGCAGCAGGCCAATGCGGGCGGAGCTGGCTTCTGCTCCACGTTCTCGCAGGTGATGACCAAATTCCCCTTCTCGCCAAGCTCATCGGTCGACGCCACTTCGGCTGAAGTGGCGGCGCTGCTGCAGCCCGGCTCCGGCTCGCTCTGGCAGTTTTACGACACTACGCTCAAGCCGCTCCTGGTCCAGCAGGGATCCACCTGGGTTCCCGTCACCGGAGCGCCTATGCAGGTCAACCCCGCGTTCGTGCAGTTCTTCAATCGCGCCGCGGGACTCTCCGCGCTGCTCTACCCGACAGGCGGCTCGGGTGGCCTCGCCTTCTCGGTTCATATCCTGCCCGCCAAGGGAATTCAAAGCGTCACCTTCCAGGTAGACGCGCAGAATCTCACCGGCTCGGACGTTTCCAAGCAATTTGCCTGGTCGCTGGCCAACAGCCAGCAGGCGTCTTTGACCGCGAACTACGGCTCCGGCAGCCTCCCCTTGCAGTTCACCGGGCCATGGGCGGTCTTCCATCTGCTGGGCAAGGGCCACGTGGAAAAGGAGGGGAGCCTGGAGCGGTTGGATTACCCGCTGGAGATCGCGAACACCCCCATTCAGGTCGGCGGTGTCCCCCTGGTGGTCCATCTCGAGCTCTCCGGCCCCAACGCCGGTCTCTTAATGCCCGGCGGCCTGAGCGGAATGCGCTGCGTCTCCACCGTGGCGCACTGAGTTCGTAGATCGAGTCAATGAAGGCAAGCTTGGTCAGCCGACGGAATGACGGAGCCGAAAAGACTGGAAGGGGAAATTCCAAAGCTGAAGCTGAAGCCGCCTTGAATGACGGTTTGTCCAAACTTCAGCTCGCACCGATGCGAGCAATGTCCATGCGGATCGATCTGACTCAGAGGCTTGCGTTGAGGAACATTGGGCAGGCAGTTGAATCGACCCTCAGGTCGCCCACCTGCGGCAAAACCGTCAGAATCCGCATCACACCGGGCGCCGGTTAGCGCGCCAGCTCAGGCCGTGTTCCGCTACGGCTTGCTCCGTGTAAACTTTCATCACGCAACTGGGCAGCATTTGCGCCACCAAGAAAGCTATATCCAAATTAGGCACCGCTGTAATTAGCAACTGCCCCACCCGTTCATGCCTTGACGCAGTGAGACTTTCGTCGCACGAAACCACAGCTACCAGCCTGCCTTTATTTCTGTACATCGCTCGAATCACTTCATGCTGCTGGCTGAGAATTCTGTTGGCGATCCTGCGCATTCCCCAAGCGGCTTTAACGAAGCCCAGCGCGTAAATAACCTTCGAAACCTGCCCGGGGATCGCGTCAAGGTCGGCAGCCCATTCCTCCGCGTACCGTTCCCGTTCATCGGCAGGTAGCTTCGAAACCGCGTAGCGTAGGAGCCTTGGACCTGCCTGCGGAAGCCATGCTTCGATCTCTTCGCCGATTACCTTGCCGAGGATCGCCTCAAGAATTGTTAGGACCCCATGCGAACCTTCCATTTGGGACTAGACTGTGAAACGCCAACCTGCTTTCTCTTATTCCCGTCGCCGTTAGTCGATACAGCCTCTTGCGCGGCCTCCCCATCTCTGAGGGGTCGCCTTCCTCCCACCTGCTGCTCGCCCAGCCGGCCTTCTCCAATCGATAGAGGATCGGGTAAAGCGTGCCGGGCCGCAGGCCAGTAACCTTGGCTATCTCAGCACCAGAGACGCCGCCATCGGGGGCCGTGAGCATCTGCCCGATGACCTGCAACGTTGGACCCGTAATGCGAATCTCCGCACCCATACCTGAAACTCTATATAGGCCCTATATCGACTGTCAAGCTAGGTCGATGTTTTCTGTCTGTTCGCTTCCAATCCACCCGCACCCTACCCAAGGTGCGGGTCGGCCACATGGTGCCCTCTCTGGTTTGAACACCGCTG
>JASHTU010000218.1 GCA_030040395.1 Acidobacteriaceae bacterium | reverse complement strand
GATAATTAGGGGGCGGAACGGGGAGAAGGCATTGCGATCGGGATTTGTCGCCATTGTAGGTCGGCCCAACGTGGGCAAGAGCACGCTGCTGAACGCGTTGACGGGCGAAAAAGTCGCCATTGTGACGGCCAAGCCGCAGACAACGCGGAACCGCATCCTCGGGGTGGTGGAGGTTCCGGCGGGGCGCAAGAGCGGGCGACGCGGTTCGGGGCAGGGTTCCGGGCCGGCGGCGCAGATCGTCTTTGTGGACACGCCCGGGGTACACAAGCCGGGCTCGCAGCTCGACCGGCGCATGTTGCAGGAGGTGCACGAGGCGCTGGAGGCGCGGGACCTGGTGCTAGTGCTGGCGGACGCGACGCGCAGAGTGGGACTACAGATTGGTTCAGATCCCACCCCGGTCTCAAATTCGAGACCCCTCGACAAGTTCAGGTCGGGCTCTGGGGGGCGTGGCGCTGGGGCGCGCAGCGAAGACGAGTTTCTGTTCAGCCTTGTGCGCAAACTCGATTGCCCGGTTTTCCTGGTTCTGACCAAGATAGACCTGGTGAGGAAAGAAGCGCTGCTGCCGCTGATCGACGCACTCACGCGGCAGTTCAACTTTGCCGGAGTGATACCGGTGAGCGCGCGCAAGCGCGACGGGCTGGATTTGCTGGTGCACAGGATAGTGGAGAAGCTGCCGGAGGGCCAGCGCTACTTTCCCAAGGACCAGTACACCGACCAGCCATTGCGCTTCATGGCGGCGGAGCTGATCCGGGAGAGCATTTTGATTGAGACCGGCGAAGAGGTACCTTACGCCTCGGCGGTGATTATCGAACAGTTCGTCGAACCGGAGCCCTCGTCCAAGACCAGAAAATTGACGCGCATCGCCGCGGCGATTTATTGCGAGCGCGAGGGGCAGAAGGCGATTTTGATCGGCAAGGGCGGGGCGAAGCTGAAGGCGATCGGCACGGGGGCGCGGCGCAAGATCGAATCGCTTCTGGGAGGGCGCGTGTATCTCGAATTGCACGTGATTGTGGAGCCGGGCTGGCGAGAGTCGAAGAGCTTTGTGGAATCGCTGGACTGGCACAACCAGCTTGAAAGATTGGGGGGCGAGCCGGTGGAGGAGACGGAGGACGAGGAGGATTCGGCGTGACGCGAGGGGAAGAATTACGGCTCCCGGTGGAAAGCCGAGACTTGCGTCGCAGTGGGTGTGGGTCCTGGGATGATCACTTTCCCCTGGAACCAAGAACGAGAGGAGGAGTCGTGCGGTATTTGCCGGGGTGGTCAGTGGTGGCCGGAGTTCTCTTGACATGCGGCTTGGCGATGTTGGCGGAGGGACAGGGGCAAGGCGCGAAGACGGCCGGAAACGCGAATTCGGCCTCGCTGGTTGCGGTGGCGCAGCGCGCTCGTGTGGAGCCGGCGAGCGATCCCGTGGCCGATCCGAGAGCGGTGGTGATTGCCGGCCATGCGCGGTTCACGGTGCTGACGCCGGAGCTTATCCGCATGGAGTGGTCCGCCGAGGGGAAGTTCGAGGATCACGCTTCGTTTGTGTTTATCAACCGGCGGCTGCCGGCCCCGAAGTTTGTTCATACGGAGAGCGGCGATGCGCAGGGGACGGCACGGACGCTAACGATCAAAACCGATGCGCTGGAACTGCGCTACACGCCTACGGGCGACGGGCGTTTTACGGCGGAGAGTCTTTCCATTCAGCTCAGTGTCGACGGCAAGCCGGTGGTGTGGCGGCCGGGGCTCGAGGACGCGGAAAACCTGGAGGGTACGACGCGCACGCTCGATGGCGCGCGGGGCAGCCAGACGCGCGAACCGATTGGGCAGGGGCTGGTGTCGCGTTCGGGATGGGCGCTGGTGGACGACTCGACGCGGCCGCTGTTCGACGCGAGCGATTTCCGGTTTTTGGACGGCGAAAAGAGCCCGTGGCCGTGGGTAATGGAGCGGCCAGCCGATGAGCGGCCCGGATCATACACCGATTGGTACTTCTTCGGCTACGGCCACGACTACCGTAAAGCTCTGGGGGACTTTGTGCGCGTGGCCGGGCGCATTCCCTTGCCGCCGCGGTTTGCCTTCGGCGTGTGGTGGTCGCGCTACTGGGCCTACAGCGACCAGGAGCTGGACGAACTGGCGCGGGGATTCCGAGAGAATGACACGCCGCTCAACGTGCTGGTGATCGACATGGACTGGCACATCAACCAGGAACAGCTCAAGACGAGAGGCGAAACCGACCAGGCGGGGCAGACGCTGGGCTGGACCGGCTATACGTGGAACAAGCTGCTGTTTCCTGATCCGGATGCATTCCTGAAGAACCTGCACGACGAGGGTTTGAAGGTTACGCTCAATCTGCATCCGGCTTCGGGCATCCAGCCCTGGGAAGCGGTGTATCCGGCGATGGCGCGGGCGACGGGCATCGATCCGGCGACGAAGAAATATGTGCCTTTCGACCCCACCAACAAGCACTGGGCGACGAATTACTTCGACCTGGTGCTGCATCCCCTGGAGAAGCAGGGCATCGATTTTTGGTGGCTGGACTGGCAGCAGGAGCCCAACACCAAGCTGCAGGGCGTGAACAACACCTGGTGGCTGAACTACTTGCACTTCACCGATCAGCAGCGCGAGGGCAAGCGGCCAATGCTGTTTCATCGCTGGGGCGGGCTGGGCAACCATCGATACGAGATCGGCTTCTCCGGAGACACGATTTCGGTATGGCCGTCGCTGGCGTTTCAGCCCTGGTTCACGGCTACGGCGGCCAACGTGGGCTATGCGTATTGGAGCCACGACATCGGCGGACACATGCCGGGTGCGGTGGATCCGGAGTTGTTTACGCGCTGGGTGCAGTTTGGGGCTTTCAGTCCGATTTTGCGCACCCATACCACCAAGAATCCCGACTCGGAGCGGCGGATTTGGGCGTATCCGGAGCCGTATTCGTCGATTTTGCGCGCGACCTATCAACTACGCATGGCGCTGCAGCCGTACATCTACACGGAGGCGCGGCGCACCTACGACACGGGCGTCGCGTTTCTGCATCCGCTATATTACGACTGGCCGGAAGAAGACGCGGCGTACACGAGCAAGAACGAATATGTCTTTGGCGGCGAGATGCTGGCCAGCCCAGTGACGGAGCCCGCCGACACGGCAAACGGCCTGGCCACGGAGCAGGTGTGGCTGCCGAAGGGCGAGTGGATCGAGCGGCCCACCGGCAAGCATTTCACCGGCCCGACGAGCGTGGAGCGCAGCTTTTCGATCGATCAGATTCCAGTTTATTTGAAGGCGGGAGCGATTGTGCCCATGCAGCCGCCGATGCTGCACACGGGACAAAAACCCGTCGATCCTCTGATCGTAAACGTGTGGCCGCTGGAACCGGGTGCGAGCTCGGCCTATTCCGTGTATGAAGATTCAGGAAAGTGGATCGAGTACCAGTGGGGCGAGTTTGCACGCACGCCGATCAAGGCGACGCAAAACGGCGATGCGCTCCGCGTGGAGATCGGGCCAGTGGAGGGGAATTATCCGGGCATGTTGCGCAGCCGCGGGTATGAGCTGCGCCTGCGTGCCGATTGGCCGCCCGCCGAGGTGACGGTGAATGGAAAGCCGGTTCCGCAGGGAGAAAGCGGCAAGCCGGGCTGGACCTATGTGGGCAATACGCTGACCACGGTGATCCCTGTACCGGCAACGAGCACGGGAGCGAAGGTGACGATCGAGGTGCGCCGCACCGCGGGCCTCACCGCGCGCCGCGGCGAGCTGGACGGCTTTGCCGGAGCTATGACGCGGCTTCGCGGGGCCTACGACGCGCTGCAGCAGACTTGGCCGGTGAGCGCGCCACCCGACGTGCTCATCGACGCCATGCAGAGCGGAGACCGGCTCAGCTATCATCCCGAACGCGCCGTCGAGGAAATCGTGCATTTCCGTGACATGCTGCCCAAGGCGCAAGCCGCCGTGACCGCCCTGGACGCGGAGTTTCCCGAACTCCTGGCAAGCTATGCCGCGCGCATGGAGAATAATCCCTTGCGCCCGGCCAATATGGACGTGGAAAAAACCCGGCGCCAGGATGAGGTGAACCGCGCCGAGCGGATGATGGACGAGGCGGGGAAGTGAAGCTTGGCACGGCAGGGTTGAAGTCTCTGCTGTCCCACCCTCCGGCGGAAAGTACGCGCCAAGGATCGGGGACCCGAGTTGGTCGAATGAACGAAAAGCACCCGCAGCGTCACCTCCGCGCAAGGTCAATCATGGTGTTCGCCTGAACAACAACTCGAAGCAGTGTTCTTAGTTTGCACTACTTCAGGTTGCACATACGGTCGATTTGGGTCGACGAAGTAGTTGTCGCCGTACTTGTCGTGATGACGGACCCAGGCCATGGTGTGTTTGAGGCCGGCTTCGTCGCGGCCCTTCGGCGCCAGGTCAAGGAAGTTATATGCGCCAACGAGAATGTCGAGGCCGCGCGCATAAGTCGAATAAGTGTGGAAGATGTCGCCGTTCGGGTCCTTAGAGAAAACACTGAGGCCGGGACGCTCGTCGCTGGGGAACTCCGTTAGCTCATAGTTGTAATACACCTGATTTTTGCCGCGGTCCTCGGGCCTCAACGAGACCTGATAGTCGTAGTTGAAGTCGCTGCCGAACGATGAATACCAATGGAAGCGCCAGCCCATGCGCTTCTTGAAGGCGTCGATCTCGGCATATGGCGCGTGCGAAACCACTGCCAGGGTTACGTCGCGGTTGGCCAAGTGGACCGCCATGCCGTCAAAGTGGTCCGAGAGATAAGAGCAGCTCGGGCACCCCTCCTTCCATCCGGGGCCGAGCATGAAGTGGTAGACAATGAGCTGGCTGCGCTTGCCGAATAAATCGGCGAGGGTCGCTTTGCCATCTGGTCCTTCGAATTCACAGTGCTTCTCGATCTTCTCCCAGGGCAGTTCCCGGCGCTGTCGGCTGAGTTCATCGCGCAGCCGGGTAAACTCCTTCTCTTTAGTCAGAAATTCCTTGCGGGCCGCAATCCACTCGGCCTGCGAGACGACTTTCGGGTGCTTCACTTCCGATGTGACGGTTGGCATTGTTGATCTCCTTTGATGCAATTCGTTGGGGAACGCGGCTGTTGTACTTCAGAAATCTTCGAGCAAGGAAGGCGGTGAGGCCACCGGTTCCGGTGGCGCTGCCGGCGATGGCTGCCGCAGCAGCTATGCAGACTGGGCACATAGATTCCTGAAATTCTGCTCGGTTGGCCGCGGTGCAGTTAATTGGTTCGCAGTTGAAGATCGACTGTCCCGGGTCTCAAAAGCGAGATCTCCACCCCACGGACGAAGACCTGTCCGAGGGGGACCCCGGAGTACATGGGGCGCCCAGGAACGGCGCAAATCAAACGGTTAGAGACCTACGCCACCTGCGCGGCCTGTTGCATAA